>JBKCAB010000043.1:0-27357 GCA_046307935.1 Bacteroidota bacterium
CCATACAGACATCAGAACCAGTGCCAAAAGCACCATGGAGCAACTTTTCCAGACTTTGATCATCTTTTCATTTTTTAATTAAACCACTTGAACCGAAATGCCGAACCATTCACATGAATGATGATCTGAATTCAGTTCAGGGCGCAAATATACTAGGTTTAAAGGAGATAGAGGCACAACCTGATTTCCATTCCTTGATTTATTGTCATCCAGAAATAAAAATCTCACTACTTTTGGGCCTGCGCTAACAATGCACTTAAAATTCTACTTTGGCACTTAAATACAACAGGCGTGTTGCGACGAACATGGTCGTTGCCAACATGATCGGCACAGGGATCTTCACTTCCATCTGCTTTCAAGTAATGGCACCGCCTTTCGGTATACCGGATGCATTCTCAATTTTATTCATCTGGTTCATCGGAGGAGTGCTGGCTATCTGCGGAGCTATGAGCTATGCCGAGGTTTCAACGACCATCCGGCAGTCTGGAGGGGAGTACACCTTTCTCAGTAAGATCTACCATCCGATCGTTGGCTTTACAAGTGGCTGGGTATCGATGGTCGTCGGTTTTTCTGCGGCTGTAGCTGCATTGGCGATTGCCGCTGCAGATTACCTGAATCCGCTCTTTCTCTATCTGTTCGACCTCGAAAGTACCGGAATTATCAAGCCAACGGCCATCGGGATGATCCTGCTGGTCACGGTGATCCAACTTTCAGGAACGAAATACGGCGGAACTTTTCAAAATATCATTACGTATTTCAAGGTCGTGCTGATCGCCTTTTTCATTCTGATCCCTTTCCTGTTCTCCGAGAGTTCTCAACTGAGTGGAGTCAGTTTTTCACCAACGGACAATAGCTGGAATACGATCTTCAGTCTTCCGTTCGCCGGTTGTCTGGTGTACGTCATGTTCTCCTACAGCGGGTGGAATGCCTCATCTTACATCGTCGGTAATTTGCAGAACCCGAGGAAAGATCTTCCTTTTTCGCTGATCACAGGAACTTTCGTCGTGATGCTGATCTACGTTCTTTTGAACTTTGTTTTCCTCTACACCTGTTCGATGGAGGAGCTTGAAGGAAAAACAGGGATTGGAAATATTGTGATCGGAAAGATCCTTGGTAAACCATGGGAACAGATCTTCTCCGGACTCTTCGCCATTTCCTTCATGGCGGGAATAAATGCCATGTTCATTGCCGGTCCGCGCGTTACAGAACAGATCGGCAGGGACTACCGACTCTTTTCAGTGTTCAATAAACAGAACAAAAACGAAGTGCCCATCTATGCGATCCTGCTTCAGACAACCATTTCCATTTCCATTGTTCTTTTGATGAACTTTCAAACCATTCTGCAATACATTGAATTAACGCTTTCATTGTTCTGCTTGCTCACGGTGATCGGAGTTTTTGTGCTGCGTGCTAAAAAAATGGAGACAGGAGAAACAGTTAAAACATGGGGATATCCTGTAACTCCGTTGCTATTCATACTTATAACAGTCTGGATGATGGCATTTTTTATAATCAATGAACCGATTCGATTATTATGGACATTCCTGACAATCCTTTCGGGCGTTGGTCTCTATTTTGCCGCAAAACGTTTTCAAAAATGAATGGATGGAGCGTTGTTCTTTTAGTTCTCCTCTTTCCTTACAACGCTTACAACCAGTCTAATACCCGTGAGCTACTGGAGGCAGTAAAGGGGACGGATTCTCTTGTTGATGCTGTCCTTGCCAACTCAGATAAATTTCGACTACAGTTTATCATCACCACAATAAACCGGAGCGAAGGTGCTAAAACAACATGGAAGGACTACCCGATGATCACGGGACAATACTTCTTCCCTGCCAGTGTAGTTAAACTCCCAACAGCGATCATTACCGGAGAACAACTGGATTCTTTGAACGTGGGATTGAACTCGCGGATCGTTATGAACCAGGATGTTACCTGCGGTTCCTCCCGCTTCGTGAAGCGATCCGTCGACAATGACCTCAGGTTCGCGAATGTCCTGGAGGAGATGCTCACGATCAGCGACAATGACCATTTTTCTCTGCTCTTTCATTTTTTAGGTCCGCGGGCGCTGAACAATGGTTTGATGCAAAGGAAAATCCTGAACACAAAAATCTACTCGTCTTATTCCGGGTGTGAAAAGCGGGCAGCGATAACCACTAACTCTTTCACCATTTATGATGAAGCGGGGCAAAAACAGTATTTCAGACCAATGCAATCACTCGAGCTAAATTACTTCGAAGACAGGTTGAAATACTCCAAACAGAAACTGATCGGCACCTCTTACTATTCCGGAAAAAAGCTCATCAAGGAGCCCTTCGATTTCAACTTTTACCATGACTATCCGCTCACCGATATTCACAACACGTTAAAACGGCTAATATTCCCACAGCTTTTTGAGCAAGGCCAAGCATTTGACCTGTCGGAAAACACCCGGGATCACTTGCTGCGGTCAATGGGGAAATTTCCATGTGAAATGGTCAATCCTATCTATCAGGACCGAACCAAATACCCTGACAATTACCACAAATATTCCATCTTCGGTGAGGACAGTCTTGGTGTCAAAAGGGAGCGCTTCCGAACCATCAGTAAAATCGGGATCTCCTACGGTTTTATTACAGAAACAGCGTACATAATCGACTTTGAACAACAAAAAGATCTCCTATTCACTGTCAGTATGTACGTCAATACAGATGGTGTCCTGAATGATGCCCGATATGACTATGAGAATATCGCCCGGCCATTCTTAGCCCGTTTCACACAGCTCATTTGTGATCATTTGTTCGTACAACCGGAAATCAGCAACATGTCGGACGCTGAGATCAATAAATATTTAAAGCTTTTCGGCATGGACCATTGACTCCCCTTGTTGTTCAATGCGGAATTGATCAGGATAGAGGAGACCAGACGCAAAAGGCAGTGTGCCTGAGAATGAAAAAAAGATGCAATCGCTTCTTTTATTTCTTTCGTTAACCCGACTTTTAGTACTTTACTACCCTGTATTGGTACGAACAACGCATCAAATTAATCGAAAATGGAAAGTACATTTGAAATACTCACTTCTGACGGAATTGATATAAAAGGATACCACGAAAGTCCTGAATCTCCCCGGGCGCTTCTGCTGCTGATCCACGGAATGGGAGAACATGCCGGTCGATACTCCCATGTTTCAGAGTTCTTTGTGCAAGCCGGTTTTGCCGTTGTGAGAGTTGACTTGCGCGGACATGGTTTATCCGCAGGAAAGCGGGGACACACTCCCTCCTATGAACTGCTGATGGATGACCTTGTAATCGCCTGTGCTAAAGCGCGCGAATATTTCCCGGAGATTCCATTTGTCTTATACGGTCATAGCATGGGCGGAAATCTTGTACTCAACTACCTCATCAGAAAAACACCTTCGCTGGACGCTGCGGTCGTAACTTCCCCCTATCTCAGGCTGGCATTCGCTCCTCCAGGATGGAAAGTTGCACTCGGCAAGCTATCGGCAGGATTAATTCCGGGACTCACGCAGCCCACCGGCCTGGATGTAAGTGCTATTTCACGTGATCCAAAAATAATTGAAGCATATATAAAGGATCCATTGGTACACGACAAGATCACCGCATCCTTTTTCATTCATGTGCACGCTTCAGGTCCTTATGCCATTCTGCATGCTGACCAGTTGAAGGTGCCTACTCTGCTCATGCACGGTACATCTGACCGAATTACCGATCACACTGCTTCCGAGGAATTATTTCAAAACGCAAAGGGAAATGTTGATCTTAAGATGTGGGATGGATATTACCACGAGCTGCACAATGAACCAGAACGGGAGGAAGTACTTAACCATACCTTGAGCTGGCTGAATCACGCGCTCTTACACTGATCAGATCCGAACGCCGAAAACACAGACGTCATCGATCTGCTCGTATCCTTCCAGCCAAGTTTCAAACTCACGGATCAGCTCTTTTCCAATCGTTTCTGTGTGTGCAGTGCTCAATCCTGTCAGCAGTAGCTTAAACCGCGTGTATTTGTATTTTTTACCGAGATCCCCACCAAACTGATCGGCAAAACCATCACTAAAGAGAACGATCAGGTCTCCTGCCTTTAACTGCAACTCATGATTGGTGAATGGCACCCTGTCCTCGAAGAGACCAACGGGCTGTTTGTTGCCTTTAAGCTCCATCAGTTCCTCATCGGAGATCACGTACAAAGGATTGTTGGCACCAGAAAACTCCAACTTACCTGTGCTAAGGTGAAGACAGCACAGGGCAATGTCCATACCGTCCCGAACATCCCCATATCCCTGCTGTCGGAATGCTTCCTCAACAAGCTCACTCAATTTATCGAGGATCTCTGCCGGGTGTTTGAGGTCATATTCTTTAAGCGCCCTATTCAGTCCATTGTAACCGACGATACTGACAAAAGCACCTGGCACTCCATGGCCTGTGCAATCAACAACGGCGAAGTAGACCCTGTCAGCAACCCTCCGAACGAAGTAAAAATCCCCTGAGACAATATCTTTTGGCCGGTAAAAGACAAAGGTGTTCTTCAGGCAATCGGCGACGTAATCTTCTGTTGGCAGAATGGCATCCTGCAAGCGCTTCGCATACCGAATACTGTCCATGATATCCTGGTTCTTTTGCTCAACAAGCTCTTTTTGTTTTTCGATCTCCGTCTTTTGGGTCATTACCTCAGCTGTTCGCTCTCTGACAACCTCCTCCAGGTGTTCTTTTTGCTTCCGAATTCTGCGGCTGCTCAGGCGAATTGACAAATAAATCACCAATACAAACAACACAAGATAAAGAAAATAAGCCCAAACGGTCCTGTACCATGGTGACAAGATCTTGAATCGATACGTGCCAATTTGAGATTCAACACCAAACATGTTCTTGGCTTTGACCATAAATACATATTCACCATCATGCAGGTTGGTGTATGATTTTTCTGTATTCGCACTCCAGGCGGACCAATCGTCATCCTGCCCTACCAGCTTGTAGCTGTACTGAATGGTCCTTTCATCCAGGAAGCTGACTGCCGAGAAGCGAAAACTGATGCTTTTGGAAGAGTAGGGTATAGCATAAACGTGATCTTTCGATTGTACTGATCCAACGAGACCCTTTGGATTTGTAAAACTTCCTGAGAACAAGACGGAATCGCCCACAGAAAAAGCACGAATCAGGCAGTTGTATGCGATGTTGTAGTTCTTATTGATCGAGGGATTGTAAAGCATCAGCCCACTGGGGCCTCCCAACCAGGTCATTCCGTTATCGTCGTGAAAGAGACCGTGCACAATATCTACAGAATAGCGCTGAAAATCCCGTGACTCCCATTTTCTGTCGGGATCATTTCCGAAATATCCGATCTCGAACTTGTTGTTTTCCAAAACCAATACAGCCCACACCTTTCCGCTAACATCCTTCATTACCCGGTGCACTCCACATTTACGGGGCAGCTTGTAATCTGAATCGGCAACTAAACGGTCTCCGGAAATTTTAAATAAGCCTTTATCATTGCCGACATAAGGTGTTCCATCCATGATTGTTACGTAGCTGGGGCCATCATCTTTGGAACCGATCACTTTCCGGATCATTTTTCCATTGGCATCGAACTTACTCACGTGCGAGCGGATCACTCCATTACTGATCGTTCCTAACCACAGCGTGCCATCCGGCTCAACTGAAATGTTAAAGATATCCTCTGAAAAGCCTTGTACATAACCCTCATCTTTGAAGCCGGAACCTGTCCATCGGATCTTACTCAGGCCATCGTAATTGGCCACATAAACAAGCGCCGGATCCATTGGAGACTGAATAAAGTTGTATGGGCCACTTTTGGCGACAAAGGATAATAGTCCACCGTTCTCACGCAACATCCAGACACCGTTATTGGCAGCAACAAGGAGGACGGTATCATTGCCAAACACCATTTCCTTCACTCCGTAACAGTCGATGGTAAGCCCGGGTACTTTTGCAATACGCTCACTGGTCTTGTCAAAGCTTTCATTCAAATAATACAAGCCGCTCAAGGTGGCGAAATACGTTCTTCCACGAAAATTGCAGATGCTTTCTACACCGCTGTTCATGCCAAATTCCACTCCGAAACGGCTAACGGGCGAGATGACCTCCACCTTTGAGATCCCTTTATTCGTTCCTATCCAGAGGTTTCCTTCGCGATCAAGAAACTGGCATTTTACATTTCCGTCGATCAATCCACTGCTCTGATCAATTCGGTAGGTCAATCTGAAGCTTCTGTCAAAAATGAGCAGCCCGTCTGAAAAGGTGCCCAGCGAATAATACTGATCGTAGACATTCAATGCATTGTATGCCGGTAATGTAAATGATAAACTCACTTTCTTAGGTGAAGCATGATCCGTATAATCGTCAATATGCCCCTCTGAAGTTTGAATGTATGTTCTGCCTGCATAATTCAGCATAGCATAGATCTTTTTACTTTCGATGTAACCCTGTCCTCCCACCGCCGGAACGAACTTGCCGTCTTCTAAAACATAAAGTCCTGTTTGCTCCTTTGCGGCATATACTCTCCCATTTGCACAGAAAACACCGTAGTAAGGATCCTTTTCAGGAGATCTCCAAATCTGGAAATTGCCATTAGAATAGCCAAAAACAGCGTTGCCATAGTGAAACAGAACCATCCCGTCACTGAAAGAGACAGACCTTGGATTTTTCAGATCTTGGCCCCCGAGCATTCGAGCGAGAGAAAAGAAGCACAACTTACCGCTTCTGTTTGCTTTTAAGTAACCCAGATCTCCTTTTGCGGCTACGAAAACAGTACCATTCCTATCTGCTACCAGTCCGCTTACCTCTCTGCTATCTTTGTTGTCTTCATTCGGAACGATAATGGTTCGCCAGCTCGTGCCGTCGTATTCGAGTACACCCGACTTATTTCCAAAATACAAGAGTCCGCGACCATCCTGAGTTATGGAAAAGACCTGCGCATGACCATTGTATTCCGAGGTAGCGTAGTTCCTGAGGTAGAGTGCTCCTTGCAAAAGAGTGCGTTGCGCATGCCCGGGAAAGGAAAGCAACAACGCGATCAAAACGATCAGGCTGACATTGGTGAAGACCGATCTACTTAACAAGGACATGAATCAAAAATAAAAAAAGCCCTGCAAAAGCAAGGCTTCAAATTTAGTGTCGGATAATTATTCGCCTGTGGAAACTGTTCTCTCCAAACGTTATTTGCAATGTGTATACACCCGCAGCTGCCATTTTGGAGTCAATGGTATGCTGATCCCCGTCGGACAGCTTGTACAATGTTTCGCTTGAAATCTCTCTGCCCTGAGCATCGATCAAACGATAATTCAGTACCGGGACATTGCCCATGTTGAAGCTCAGGTAGATGATTCCGTCTGATGGATTTGGATACACAATCAGCGCATCATCAGGATGAAGTTCAGTAATACCGGTATCATCCAACGGCCCGGCTACGGCTTCAGTCCGGTTGGAACGTGTCGTATTATTGTTTTCTGCTCTCGTTGAAACACACGCCTCTTCCAACGTGATGTCAATGAAATAATAAAGGGATGTTGCTGTTGCCATTGGGGCGTTGAGGTCAGTATACGAATTCACATTACTCGGCAACGTAGCTATGATTTGCCATCCATCTGCATCATCATACCTCCAGACATTATAGCTGGTGTAACTGAAGCCCTCGTAGTTGTCCCAGATCAGATTCACTTCATCATTCAGTCCGATATTCTGTGTAAGGTGGATGGTCTTGTGGTGGCTGGATAAATACGATTCCGTGCCACAGCTGTCGACTGCAGCGATTTTATACCGATAAGCCTGCACCGCGGGATTAGAAATGGTGTCTATCCAAGTACTCAATGAATCATAGGGTACGCTCCCCACCAGGTAATATAGCCCGGCCGCACTACTTTCCTTGTAAACATTGTAGTAGGCTACCCCTGTTTCCGCGAGTTTTTCCCAAGCAACCTTGTTGTGCTGTCCGGGACCAACTGTGACAACACAAATTGGATTGACCGAGGGGATCTCATATTCTATTGCATAGATCGCATTTGATTCACAGCCATTCGCTCCGGAAACCGTGAGGGAATACTCTCCTGGTGCCAGACCGGATATGCCATTTCCAGTGGCTCCATTGGACCACAGGTAGCTGTATGGAGCTGTTCCGCCGATCGCCGAAACATAGATCCCGCTTCCACCCAAACCACAACCCACATCGAGGAGAGAATCCAAAATAATTCCTGGAGCATTTGTTTCACTGATAGCTACACTTCCTTCAGTAACACAGCCCTCGTTGTCAATAACCGCAACTGAGTGTATGCCTGCAGGTAGCCCATTTGCTAAGGGTCCTGAGTCGCCATTGGACCAAACATAAATGTACGGCCCGGTAGTGCCTGTTACCACCGCTGCTGCTGCTGCATTTGCCCATCCGCAGGTTGCCTGCGTTGAAGTGAACTCCAGCTCAACCTGGCCGGGCTGCTCAACAGTTACACTAGCCACAGAGATGCATCCCTGACCGTTGGTGACAACCACTTCATAAGGCCCTGCAACCAACCCGCTGACATCCTGACTTGTAGCCCCGTTAGACCATTGATAGGTTACACCCTCCGTATTTCCAATTGGTGTAATGTCGATGGCTCCGTTATCCTCACCATAACAGCTGACATCCACTACATTGGAGACCGCAATCGTTGGCGCTTCTGCATCTGAAACGGTGGCCAGAGCAAAGTCGACACAACCCTCGCTGTCGGTCACGTTCACAATGTATGTCCCGGCGCTAAGGTTCGCATTGATATTAGATGTAACCGCATTCGACCAGACATAGGTAAAAGGTGCGTTCGGACCTACGACGTATGCAACAGCCGTTCCATTGGATTCTAAGCAGTTTGAATTGCTTGAATTGGTGATGATCTGCATTTCGGAATCAGGAATATCGATCATTTGAGTAATGATCACTGTATCTCCACAATTGTTCCTGGCAACCATTGTGACCGTGTAAGTTCCCGGCTCCGCATACGCATGCGTGACGGGTTCCAGGGCCTGGCTCGATAATTCAACGCCTGAATTATCACCGAAATTCCAGAAGAACTCATTTCCTCCAAATCCACGGAAAACAAGTGGTTCATTCAAGCAGAAATAATTATCCTCCTCCACAAAGAATCCGGCTTCTTCGATCTCACTACCCGGTGCTATCGTCAGCACGATGTCCTCGGTAGCCGTAAGTCCACAACCATTGGTCAGGGATACCTGCACATTATACACACCCGGCACTGTATATAAGTAATACCCTTGGTGAAAAACCATTTCAGACTCTTCCGCACTTAGAGCCAATGAGTCGGTTATCGTAACCAGATCATTGTTGCCCATGTTCCATACCACAGTATTTGAAGCGCTGTACGGATAAGTTAGCAACATGATATTGTCTCCGGGACAGAATTCATCCTGAATAGTCGTGGCCAAGAAATTCCCCGGAGGGACATTGGAGCCTGCACTTATGCTCGTGTACAAGGTCGTATCATTACCGCATGAATTTTCGATCGTGCACGATACTGTGTAAGTACCGGAAGCAGCATATGCATGATAACCCGATATCGCGTCACTGGTGTTGCCATCTCCGAAATCCCAGGTGAAACTACCACCCTGTTGTGACAGTAACCATGCCCCGGAAATATCATAAATGAATGCATCTCCAACACAGATCTCCTCAGGCAGCTGGCTGAATTCTACGTTGGGATCAACAGGTATATTGTTCGTTATGTTCACAGCCAAATATACCGTCGTGTCATTCCCGCATCCATCCATGAGTGTAAGCCCTACATTATACTGTCCGGGATTGTTGAAAGCATGGTAAGGCTCCATGATGTTGCTGGTTCCACCATCACCAAAATTCCAAAGGTAAGTAGTAGCAGGAGGACCATAAAAACGGATCTGAGCGCCCGGACAAAATGTTGCATTGCTGTTGCCGTCCACGCTTATGCTTGCAGAACCGGTAAAATAGTTGACATCAGAAACGACTACCGGAATATCCTCATAGGTAGCAGTATTGCCACAGCCATTCTGAACCGTAACTGTAGGGTAATACGTACCGTAATTTGAGTAAACATGATTGCCTGCTGTTCCCGTTGTACCATCACCATAATTGAATAAATAACTTTGACTCCAATCCGTGTAAAGATTGACCATTGTACCGGGACAGATCGGATTGTTGGCGGCCCAACCAACCTCAAGAAAACTTTGTACCGGAATATCCGAACCTACATGAATCATTGTATCAATGATCTGAGTTCCACACTCAGAGTTCACTGTGAGCGTTACCGGATAATTACCTGTGGCAGTGTAGGCATGGAAGAAAGTGAACCAATTGTTGTCTGAAGTTTGTGTAGTTCCATCGCCGAAATTTATCGAATACGATGCGTCGAACGTGTTGTTAAAATATGCTGCATCCCAAAAAGTGATCTCATCTCCAACGCAAACAGTGTCCTTTGTGATGTTGATCTTTGGTCTGTGACCTCCGACGATCACGTATTGGCTCGTAGTACCAACCTGCACTCCGAGCGCATTGAATCCGCGAAGGGTAACCCAGTAATACCCTGCTTCGGCATAGGTGTGTGATGGCGAAGCTTGAGTGGAGGTTGAACCATCACCAAAATCCCACTGATACCCCGAAATACACTGCGAATTATTCGCAAAGGGAACCGGATCTCCGAAACAAATGTAATCCGGCGCATCAAAAGCAACTGCTTGCTGCTGACCATCCGACAAGGTGACCGCCATGTTCACAGTAACATTGTCATTGTAATTGTCGCTCGGATTGTCATACACCCTAACGGCTACAGAGCTTAACGGCATAAAAGGCGTCAAGTCAACGGTGGCCCCTGAACAAAAACTGTTTGGTAACTCAACGCCGTCAATGATCACTCTGGCAAGCGTCCAGTTACAAGGTGTTGAATAATTGAAAGCTAATGATGCAGACACAGGATTATTCACACCGCATGAAAAATTAGTGATGGTAGTTGTAAACCCGGGTAGATCTGATCCGGTCTGGGTTGCCGTTACGGAACATGGACAAGCCGATGCATTGAAACTACTGATGATCAAAAGGAATAATGCTCCAGCTTTCACAAGGAACTTTACTGACATAGCGCGTTTATTAGGTTTAACAGGCTCAAAGTTAGGATAATCCGTTCAATAATTAAAACACAAACCCTGTTCTTAACAATACCACAACCTGTGTTTGTTTCCGAACTTAACCCAACCGTAAGTAGCAGATCAAAATTTCAGCGTGAGTCGAACCATGAAATTCCTGCCTGCCTGCGGATAAACGAAATTCTCGATCACTCGTTGGCCTCCGAAAATATAGCCCCAGGTATAACCGTTGTTCGCATAGCGGAAGTTCAAAAGGTTATTGACGTTCAATCCAAGGCTCAACTCCTTCATCATCCACTTCGCAATTGAATAGGAAGCCCCGGCGTTGACGATGAAATACGCATCCAGCATCCGGTCCTCGCTCGAAGTATTATCAAGAAACTGACTGCCAACATACTTACTGAGAAGGGTTAACTGAAGATCCTTGACGGGCTCGTAAGCCAAACCGAGTGTCGCAATCATTCGCGGAGAAAAGGCAAGATCCGTGTTCTGATGGAGGATAGTGTCCTGGATCATGTTCCCTTCGCTATCGTAATTGTCGTAATTATCGACAAACTCGGTAAAGGAGACTATCTTATTCTGACTCAAGGCCAAGCTTCCAGACATGTTCAGGTTATTCAAGATGCGGTAACCTGCTTCCAATTCCAGTCCTGCTCGGTAGCTTTTGTCGACGTTGGTGCGAATGTAAGCACCTACATCGTTGATCTCTCCAGTCAAGATAAGCTGATCGCGATAGCTCATGAGATATACATTGGCATTGAAGAATAATTTGTGCGCGTTGTATCGGAATCCTGCCTCCACATTGCCAAGCTTTTCAGCTTTCGGTGTCACACCCGGCGCACTTGAAATAAAATCGTCCCTCACCGGTTCGCGGTTGGCTACACTGTATGAAGCATAGAGGAGTGATCGCTCATTGAGATCATAGGAAAATCCCAACTTCGGATTGAAAAACAGGAAATCTTCCTCCTGCTGCACGGAAATGATATCACCCATAAACTGATCCATTCCCAGATACGCGTAATTCAGGTAACGCCCCTGAAGGTCCAGGAAGAAATTAAAGCGTTTGTAGTTGTAATTCGTTTTAAGATAGAGGTTCGCCTCGTTCTTTTCCGCATCGTTGTCATAGTAGCGCTGACCGATCTCGCTCTGTGAAGCATTTCGCGCCCAGACCACTTCCCCAAAGTGCTTGCCGATGTATTGGTTGGCTCCACCTCCCAAAATGAAGCGGAATCCGTTCACGGGAGCGAAGGACATGGAGAATACCGTTCCGTAGAAATGAGTATCGAGCCAACGCTGACGGATCAGATCGGTGGTGGTGATCGTGTCTGCACCGTAAATCAGTGGTTCGAGGCCGTAATCTGCAAAATCATCTTCCCTGCGGTACTGCTCGAAGTAGCCCCTGCCACGGGTGTAATGCCCGGAAACATTCACCAATACTTTCTTAAAATCATAGGTGTAATGCAACTGGTAATGGTCTTGCTGGTAGTTATCGGTCTCGTTTTCGTAGGTGTAGTAATTGTAGGTGTTGCTGCCTGAATTGAACAAGTTGATCGAATCCTGGGCTGTCTGGTAGGTTCCACCCGGGTAGTAATTGTTATAGAAATGCATGAGCAGACCATCCTCATCCCCATTGAACTTTGCCTGAGGAACTCCCCACCAGGCTTGATAGGTTCTTTCTTTTCCGCTGAATACATTGGCCTTGAGTACGCTCTTCTTGCCAACATAAGCACCTGAAATATAAAATGATCTTAAGTTCGACGAAGCACGATCGATGAACCCGTCAGACGAGATGCGAGAGAGTCGCATGTCCAGGGCAAAGCGGTCGTTAATAAGTCCCGTTCCTGCTTTAACGGTATTTCTCCAGGTGTTGAAGGATCCGGTCGAATTGTCGATCTCGGCGAATGCCTTGCGCTGGATGTTATCCGTCTTAATGTTGATGCTGGCTCCGAAAGCAGCTGCACCATTGGATGATGTTCCTGCCCCGCGCTGCACCTGGATGTTTTCCGCAGACGATGCGAAATCGGGCATGTTTACCCACCAAACGCCGTGCGATTCAGCATCGTTGAGCGGGATTCCGTTCACTGTCACATTGGTGCGCGTTGGATCTACGCCTCGGATGCGGATCCCTGTATACCCCACTCCTGCGCCGGCATCGGATGTGACCACTGTCGAGGGAACCGTTTCCAGCAAATACGGCAGATCCTGCCCGTAATTCGCCTTGTCGATCTGACTGCCACTCAGGTTGGTGTAGGTTGTCGGCGTTTTCTGATCAGCCCGCACTCCCACCACCTGTACTTCCTCGATGTTGAGCGCAGAAGGCGACATAACCAGCTCGAGCCGCACGTCGGCTCCTTCTACTTTCACCGATCTTTCAAGGGGCTCGAAACCAATCAGCGAGGCTTTCAGCGAATAGCTGTTGGATGGAACCGTAGTAATGCGGAAGTTCCCGTTGGGATCGGAATACGTACCGAAAAAGGTTTCTTCCAGCGTGACCTTCACACCGGGCAGTGTTTCTCCGTCGGAACTTCTTACCGTTCCCGAAATGATGTGTTGATTGAATGCGTTCAGCGGCACCGCACATGCGACTGCCCAGAACAAACGAACCATTCTTGTTTTCATTTTTTAAAAATTAAAACAAGAACAAGGGGCCAATTCTTGGTGGTGAATACTCAAATTGACTTGTCATCTTCCCTGCGCAGGCATTACCCTGTATCAGGTTCAATGGGTATGATCTCAGCTCCGTCCGATAGCTATCGGAATCGGGGCACCCCTTAGAGACAGGACAAAAATAATGATGAAATGTGAATTACGAATCATTAATTGGAAAACAGACTCAAAACCTGTCAGTTCGTTTGTCCCGACTGAAGTGAAGCGCATAGAAGGGATTTATCGAGAACGACAGAATCCAAAAAACCTTCATTCATAATTAGTCATTTGTAATTCGTAATTCTATGATCTTCCGGCACAATTCAATCCGCTCCTCATTGTATCCCTTCACAACAGTAAACGGCAGTCTGCGCTCCTGCAGTTCTTTGAGATAAAGCGCAAACAGTTCCATGCGTTGTTCAGGATGTTCGCGCAAAGGATCTTCTTCCCACGCTATATCCGGATAACAGAGAAAATAATGGTCGAACCGTTGATTTGACAGTGCATCAAGGATAAATGGATCTACTTCGCCGTATTTGAATTCGGACCAGATCTTTAAGACGATCATTTCTGTATCGCTCACTAGGCGTGGGGCTTTTTCGTTTTGCACCCATAAATTCAACTGACCTTTGGCGATGGCAAGGAGGTCCGATTGGTCATAGATGCCCTGCCTCTCCAAAAGGTAACTTCGCGCGAATTCCGGAATGCAGGTGGCGCCGAGATACTCGGCCAGCAACACCGCCAGGGTCGTTTTTCCCGTCGACTCCGGACCCGTTAGTGCAATCCTCATACTCGCGCCTGTTTTCGGTATGCTTTCAACCATTTATAATATCCGAATATTGCAATTACTGTATAGGCACTATACATCAGCGCCGTCATATTGAGCTCTTTGTAATAATACAGGTATACAGAAACCATGTCAATGATGACCCAGTAGACCCAGTTTTCCAAAACTCTCCGCACCACCATAAAAGTAGCACCAATACTGAAAACTGTGGTAAATGCATCCAGATAGGGAAGTGACTGATCTGAAAAGGTATCGAAAAGATAACCCAACAGCAAGGTTAGGACTGCACTGAACAGAATGTATTGCAGATGATGATAAGACCTCCACCGGGTAATGAATTCAGCACTGTTCTCCGATCGATGCCATGAAAACCAGCCCCAGCATGCCATGCCTACATAAAAGATCTGAAGCAAGGTTTCGAGATACAATTGACTGACAAAACAAATGTACACGTATACTCCGGATGAAATTACCGCGAAAAACCATCCAACAGAACTCTTGCGGGCGATGAATATAACATAGGCCAGACTTGCAAAAACTGCTATCCACTCTACAACAGTAGTGTTCAGAATCTCAAGACCAATATTATCGAGCTTGTCCATAGGATGAGAACGCGAAGGTCATAAAAATGTTTGATAGATTTAAGATCCATCCAAATGGTAATAAATGAACCAAATGGAACTATTTTTGTGGTGCTCAGATTAAACTAATTATCGTGGTCTTAGAGTTCTACAAGAAAAAACGTTTCTGGAAGCGTCTACTGCTGATCACTGTTATCGTTCCCTTAATACTCTTCTCGATTGTACTGGGAATTGTCTATTCAAAACAGGATGCGATCGTTCAGGAAATGATCAGAACCGTAAATGATGACTTTGTAGGCACGCTGAAAATTAAGGATAGCCATATTGCACCCTTTGCGAATTTCCCTTATATCTCTGTAGATCTTGAAAATGTAGAGGTCTTCGAGGGGAAAAAGCCACGGAAGAAAAATAGGATTGCCCAAATTAGGGATGTTTACATCGGTTTTGATATGTTCAAATTACTCGGCGGCAAGGTAGAAATTAAAAAGATCAAGCTAAAAGAGGGAGATCTGCGAATCGTGCAGCACACGGATGGTAGTTTCAACCTTACCAATGCCCTGTCCAGTAAAAAACCGCTAAAGGAAGTGAAAGAAGAGCTTCATCTGGATCTAAAATCGATCAAGCTGGAAAATTTCGATATATCCAAGCTGAATGAAGCGAACAACGTACTTGTTGATGCCTATATTACATCTGCAAAATCTCAGTTCAGAACAAAGGAAGAACATCTATTCATCGCACTCGAAAGCCGCTTCGAGCTCAGCCTGATTAAAGACGGTGACACCACCTTCATCAAAAACAAGCACTTCCATGTCGATACGGAGATAGATCTGGACAAAAAGGCCAACTTCATGACCATAGCGCCAACACAGATCGAACTGGAAAAAGCGAGCTTTGGATTTGACGGAAGCATTGACCTTAAGAATGATATCGATCTCGATCTGCATTTCCACGGTAATAAACCCGACTTCAACCTTTTCCTTGCCCTTGCTCCGGAAGAGTTGGCCCCAACTCTTGAAAAGTTCGAGAACAAAGGAAAGATTTTCTTTGAAGCCAGTGTAAAAGGAAGATCACTGAATGGACAGCCCGCTATCAATGCACGTTTTGGCTGTAAGGAAGGATTCTTCAACAACATAGAATCGGGCAAACGCCTCGATAAGATCGGTTTTAAAGGTTCATTTACAAACGGGAAAGATCGGAATACAAAGACAATGCGCTTTGAGCTGGAAAACTTCAGCGCCAGACCGGAAGCCGGATTGTTCAGTGGTAAACTGGTTGTCGAAGACTTCGAATCACCAGAGATCGACATGAATCTGCATTCTGATTTCGACCTTGATTTCCTGTCCAAATTCCTTGATTCAAAAGAGCTTAAAGGACTTTCAGGACGTGTGGCATTGACCATGAACTTCCACGACATCATCGACATCGATCAGCCGGAAAAGAGTATCGAACGACTCAATGAATCCTATTACACGGAACTACTAGTTGAAAACCTAAGGTTTAAAAGCGAAGGTCTGGCGGTTCCCGTAGATGATCTGGATCTCAAGGCAACTATGAATGGTCATGAGACCAAGATAGAACGATTCGATGTTAAAATGGGGCGAAGTGACCTTCATATCAATGGATCGGTAAGTGATCTGCCTGCAATCATTCATCATACCTCTATTCCGGTTACCACAAGCCTGAACATACGCTCTAAATTCATTGATATACATGAACTTACTTCCTTCAAAAAAAGTGAAAAAGGAATTGACGAACAGATCCAAAATCTAACGCTTAAACTGCATTTCAACAGCTCCGCCAAATCCATCACAGAATCACCAAACCTGCCTATCGGAGAGTTCTTTATTGATGATCTCCATGCGAAGTTGAAACATTATCCGCATACGTTGCACGACTTTCATGCTGATGTTTTCGTGGATGAACGAGACTTTCGGGTGATGGATTTCTCGGGAATGATCGACCGTTCTGATTTCCATTTTTCCGGTAAATTGGTGAATTATAATCTTTGGTTCGAAGAAAAAATGCACGGTGATACCAAAGTTGAATTTGATCTCACTTCCAGTCATCTTCAACTCGACAACCTTTTTACCTACAAGGGTGAACGTTTTGTCCCGGAAGATTACCGCCACGAAGAAATTACAGGACTGAAATTGCACGGCATCACTTCGCTGCACTTTGACCATGGTTTGCGTTCAACGGATCTGCGTCTCTCCCATTTTGAAGGATCCATGAAGGTACATCCATTGCGCTTTGAGGATTTCAGCGGGAATGTGCATCTGGAAAAAGGACACCTTAGCGTAAAGGATTTCAAAGGTAGGCTGGGCTATTCCTCTTTTACAGTTGATCTGGAATATACACTGGATGAAAAACAATCCAATAAGCAGAATTCATTGACCATCAAAGGGGCTCATCTCGATATCGATGAATTGTCGAATTACAACCTCAAGTCGAGCTCGTCCTCGTCCAAACAGGTGGATCACGACGCTGGATTCAGTTTGTACGATCTGGAATTCCCAAACATGAACTTCCACTTCGATGTGGGACATCTAAACTATCACCACCACATGATGGATCATTTCAAAGCCGATGTCCGGATGAGTAAGGACCACATGGTGCATTTTGACAGGCTTTCGTTTGATGCGGCGGGCGGGCACTTCGATCTGAAAGGATATTTAAGTGGAAAAGACAAGAAACACATCTATTTTAAACCGGATATACGGGTCAAAAACGTTGATCTGGATAAGTTTATGGTAAAGTTCGAGAACTTTGGGCAAGACCATGTTGTTTCAGAAAACCTCCACGGAAAGTTCTCCGGACATGTTACAGGAAAGATCCATCTTCACGCCGACCTCGTTCCTGATCTGGATAATTCCGAACTGAAGATCGATATGACGGTGCTGAACGGTAAACTGGAGAATTATGCCCCGATGCAGGCTCTAGGCGAATATTTTCAGGACAAGAACGTGAATAAGGTCTTGTTTGATACGCTGAAAAATGTGTTTACACTGAATAAAAATGTGCTCAAGATTCCATCCATGACCATCAATTCCAGCCTTGGATTTATGGAGATCAGTGGCGAACAGCGTATTGACGGCAAAATGGACATGAACTACCTGATCGGTGTGCCGTGGAAGATGATCACGCAGGTGGGAAGTCAAAAGCTTTTCGGTCGAAGAAAAGAATCCGGTGAAAGTGATGACGAGATCCAGTACCGGCAGAAGAACTCGAAATTCGTTTACATACGCATGACAGGCGACCTGGAAAATTACAAAGTGGGGCTGGCGAAAAAGGAGAAATAGGTCCTGTCCTCACGCGGATTCCGGAAAATTCGCAAATATTCTTGATGATTAGGCTGTTGGAATCAAGAGCCTGGAGTATGCATTGTGCCTGTGATCCTCTGTGTGCTGTCCTCGATAAGCTCTCTACTTCTCTCCGAGCAATTGGTGAGCTTTAATAGATCACCTTGTGTCCTCTTTGCCTATGCGGTTGGGCGCTTATTAGAGAAGTCCTTTTAAATTATTTAACTCATTCTGTAACAAATAATTTGCGCAACCGTTAATGAAACGGTAAATTCGCGCCGTTGTTTAACCTAATGATCAATCTAATGAAGCAATTGATTTTAGCGTCTGTCCTGTTTTCAACTTTTACGCTATCGGCAAAGGAAGTGTCTGTTTCTGTCTGCTCTGCACCAGAGACCACAATTTCTTCATCGATCGACAAGAAAAAACAGCGCAGGAACAAGAAAATGAACAAGAAGCGCAAAAAAGCGTGTGCCAACTGGGCAAAGCGCAGTTACGCAGGATGATCATTTTCACGCAAAGTACGAGCGGGTTCTAATAGGATCCGCTTTTTTATTGCGCTGAACTCGGAATATTTACCTTTGTGCTGTGTCACGCAACAAAGAGAAACACGATCCTTTTGCCGTACTGCGTTACCGCGAGTACAACCTTTTTCTTAGCTTCCGTTTTTTTCTTACGCTGGGAATACAGATGCAAAGTGTGATCGTTGGTTGGCAAATCTATGAGCTGACAGACGACGTACTCTACCTGGGCTTGATCGGTCTTGCCGAAGCGATCCCGTTCATTATCGTCTCTCTCTTCTCGGGTCATGTTGCCGACACCTACAAGCGGAAACACCTCGTGGTGTTCTTTACGTCACTTTTCCTGTTACTGACCGGATTTCTATACTGGTTGTCCCTGCATGTGAACTTAGTGATCATTGAAGAACACGGCAGCTGGCCGATCTTTGCTGCCATCTGTGGGGTTGGCATCATCCGCGGCTTTCTTTCTGCGGCAATACCGGCCTTCATGGCACAGATCATTCCCCGTGAACTCTACGCCAATGCAGCCACTTGGAACAGCACAGTGTGGCATGTGGCTTCCATCATTGGGCCTTCACTCGCGGGTTTCATGATCGCAGCGGGATATACCGCCGCCTACACTATGGACATTTCCTTCATAGCAATCGCTCTTGTCGCCTTTGCGCTGATAGCAGGAAAACCAAAGCCGGTCCGTGAAAAGTCAGAAACACTTTATGAAAGTCTTTCGGCGGGCGTGAAATTCGTATTCAAGAACCAGTTGATACTCGCAGCTTTGACACTTGATCTGTTCGCTGTGCTATTCGGTGGTGCGGTGGCCCTGTTGCCTGCATTCTCAGAAAAGGTACTGCACACCGGGGCGATTGAATTGGGATTTCTGCGGGCAGCACCTGCGATCGGTGCAGTGATCATGGCACTGATCATCGCATACCGCCCACCAACGCACAACGCGGGACGTAATCTTTTGCTTTCTGTGGCGCTATTTGGGGTATCAACGGTGCTATTTGGTCTCTCTACAAACTTTTATCTGGCCTTTTTCTTCTTGTTGCTTACCGGCGCCTTCGATAACGTAAGCGTGGTGATACGACACACGATCCTACAACTCTCCACACCGGATAACATGCGTGGAAGAGTCTCTGCCGTAAACGGGATCTTCATCGGCTCCTCCAACGAGATCGGTGCTTTTGAATCGGGTGTGACTGCCCGTATGTTCGGGATCCGGCCGGCCATCGTTCTCGGTGGAGTGCTGACCATGGCTGTTGTAATGGGTACGGCTCAGTTGGCTCCGAAGCTCAGAAAACTCAATATCGATCAACTTCATTAAGTTTCCGTACCTTAGTACCACATGAAATTCACAGAACTCGGCCTGAACGAACAGATCCTTGATGCCATCGATCACATGGGATTTGTCAACGCCACTCCTATTCAGCAACAAGCTATCCCTCTCATACTAGCCGGAAAGGACCTCATCGCCTGTGCGCAGACCGGAACGGGAAAAACAGCAGCTTTTATTCTTCCTGTCCTTCACAAACTGGCTGGAAAAGAGGATCTGTCCATCAATACCCTCATTATCGTTCCAACTCGTGAGCTGGCAGTGCAGATCGAACAAGAGATCCAGGGACTTTCCTACTTCGTTTCCGTGGGATCGATCGCTATCTACGGAGGTGGAAGCGGGAAAGACTGGGACGAACAGAAAGCAGCGCTCACAGAAGGACGCGACATCATCGTTGCAACACCAGGTAAGCTGATCTCACACCTCACTCAGGAATACATCGACCTGTCAAAAGTACAGCACCTCATCTTGGATGAAGCGGATAAAATGCTCGATATGGGTTTCTCCGATGACCTGCTGCGCATCATTTCCTTCCTGCCAAAGGAACGGCAAAACCTCATGTTCAGTGCCACTATGCCTCCAAAGATCCGTGACCTTGCGAAGCATATTTTAAAGGCCCCGGAAGAGATCACCCTTTCGATCTCCAAGCCCGCTGCAGGTGTTACCCAGCGTGTAGCCCTAACCTACGACAATCAGAAGATACCGCTGATCAAAGACATCTTGGATAAGCGACCAGAGTACACCAGTATCATCATCTTCACCTCCTCCAAGAGTCGCGTAAACGAGATCGTTCATTCTTTGAAGAAAAATGGATTCAAGGCTTACGGTTTTTCCTCCAATCTCGAACAGGAACAGCGTGAAGAGATCCTCAGAGGTTTCCGTTCCCGCAGAATACGGATACTTGTTGCTACTGACGTGATGAGCCGCGGGATCGATATCAAGGAGATCAATCTGGTGATCAATTTTGATACTCCATACGATGCTGAGGATTACGTTCACCGTGTAGGAAGAACGGCACGCGCCAATACCAAAGGGGAAGCGATCACATTGGTCAATGAAAAGGACATGCGGAAGCTGGCCCAGATCGAACGGCTTATAGAAGCGGAGGTCCCGCGCATGGAATTGCCGGCTGATTTAGGTCCTGGACCGGAGTGGAAAGTGATGTCATCCGGAAATAAAAAGAAAAAGCGGCCTTTCAAACGAAAACCCAAAATTAAAGGCCCCACATCATCACAGCAGGGGAAAGTTTAACAAGCTACCTCAAAAGGTTAACGTGTCCTGTGATGAATTGTTTATCGTCGTTATCTCTGCTTTTGAATTCGATCTTCCAGATATATGTCCCTTGCTGGCAAGTATAAATGGTATCACCATTGGTATAACTTCCATCCCAACCGTAATTTGGATCATTGGACTCAAATATGAGCTCTCCCCAACGATTGAAGATCTTTAGATTGTAATTGTAAGGATCAAACCCGGAGGTGAAAACCGGTTTAAAGGCTTGATTAACGATGTCTCCATCCGGTGTAAATGAATTGGGTACATAGTAGATCAACTCTTCCAAGACTTCCACGTAATTAACTGCTGTATCGAGACATCCAAGCGGTGATTCGGCCACTAATGTAATCCAGTAGCTACCTGCCTCTCCGAGCGGAAATTGATGGGTCGGTTCAACCTCGTTGCTAGGCGCTGAACCATCCTGAAAATACCAGGTGTAGCTTTCTCCCCCGACACTAGTGTTCATAAATGACACCTCTGTACTCCAGCTCGTCACCTGCTGAGGTATCGGAAGGAATGAAGCGATCGGCGGCGCCTCTGCACAGATCATATTTTCTTGTGTCAGCGAACTAAAACAGCCACTTGAAAATTCAGTGGTCAATGTCACGTCGTAGCACCCCCCCTCTTCAAAAACAGCCTGCACCGTTCCACATCCGGAAATTGTTGTACCATCCGATAACGTCCAGACACAACTCGTTGTTCCTTCGGTCGTATTGGTGAAATTGACGGTAAGCGGCGTACATCCCGAGTTTATATCTGCTGTAAAGGAGATTTGCGGCGAGCTGCCTGTGGTAATGGTAATATCATCTGTATCTGTACATCCAAAGGCTGATGTTCCTGTAACCGTGTAAACTGTTGTTCCGGCGGGAGGGAAGAATGCGACGCCATTGGACACTCCATTGTTCCATGTATAACTCGCGGCACCTGTTCCCGTAAGGGTCGCCATTGAACCTTCACAGAGTGAAAGATCATTTCCGGCATTGACATTTGGTATGGGATTCACTGTGACTGAAATCTGATCTGAAGCTTCACATCCCTGTGACTCGACAGTTACCGAATATGTCCCTGTCTGGTTAACCAATAAAGTGGCACCGGTCGAATTATCCTGCCACAAGTAATTTCCACCGGGTACTGTAGCATCCAGTAAAAGCGTTTCACCAGCACAAAATGATGCATCATTCCCAAGATCTACATCGGGTGAAGGATTCACCAAGACTGAAAGGTTATCGGTTGCTGTCCCACAAGAATTCGTCACATTCACGGTATAACTCCCGGGAAGTGACACATTGTATGTTGACGTCGTAGCACCATCCTGCCACGTATAGTTTGCGCCGGGAAAGGAGGCGTCTAAGGTGACTGTTTCTCCCTGACAGATCGTTAGATCAGGTCCAAGATCCACCAACGGTGAACCTACATATGTAACTGTAATGGCATCCGTCACAGATCCGCAGTTATTCGTGAGCGTTACGGAAAAGTCTCCCGCCAGGGTTACATTAAACGTAGGCGACGTAGATCCATCCTGCCATAAGTAGGACGCTCCCGGATCAGTTACATTGAGCAGCTGAGTTTGTCCATTGCACAACACCAGATCAGGACCAAGATTCAACACCGGAGGAGCATTGTAAATGGCCTGAACAGCATCTGTTGCAGAACCGCAATTGTTGGTGACCGTTACCGAATAGTTGCCCGCCTGTGTAACTGTGAAGGTAGGAGATGTTGATCCATTCTGCCACAAATAGCTTGCTCCGGGAGTTGTTGCGTTCAACACTTGTGATTGCCCCGTGCAAAGCGTTAGGTCAGGACCGAGGTTCAGAACCGGCGCGGAGCCAAAATTAACAGTTACAGCATCGGTTGCTGTACATCCGTTGACATTGATGGTTACACTGTAGGTTCCGGCTTGCGTCACGTTAAAGGTTGGTGCTGTCGAACCGTTTTGCCATTGATAGTTAGCACCGGGGGTTGTTGCATTGAGTGTCACGGTTTGTCCGGCACATAAATTCTGATCCGGGCCCAAATTCACGGAACAAGTTGTTGAGGGAACGTTACACCCTACACATAGATTATTTACAAATCCTGATGATCCTGTAGCACCTGAATGGATAATAAGCCAGGTATGTCCCGCTTGAGCAGCAGTCGCCGTAAACGTAAACGGATTGGTCACCCATGAAGTTCCTGCGGGTGTCAAATTCCCTACCAGGGTTCCCGGATACATTGCTGTGGAATTGGTATACACTGCGGGAGAAAAGTTGGCGTTGCTTCCGAAACCGTGACTGACAGTTGTGAAATTGAAGGTGTAGGTTTGTCCGGCAACAAGCGGTGCATTCAATTGAACAGCAAAGCCCTCGCCACCTGTGGTCCATGAATTACCATTTCCGCACCAGATGACACGACAGCCCTGACCACCAGCGGGTGGAGGCAGTGTCAGATTGGCTCCCGACCAGCCACCAACCCAGGCCGAACCGTTCCATTGGCACAGATCAGCATCGAAACTTACCAAATTTGCACTGGGTGGAAATCCTGTTGATGGAGTGCTAGTCGAAAAACAAGAGTCTATTATCTGTTGTCCAAATCCATTGAAAGTCGCAAGAATTGCCAGGAACGTATAGATATGTTGCATAACCAGCTTAGTGACGAATTGAAAGGCGATGAGTTGCCTGTATTTACGTAATTGTTCGGTAAACACTATCTACAGTAATTTGTGTGATACATTTACACGTTTTGCCCTTTTTACAGATCGGACAGCTCTCATCGTATACCAGGATTTCCACATCACGACCCAATGCCGCCCAACGTCCGGGATGTATGGGTTTTCTGGGAGAAAAGAGTCCAACTGTTCGAATACCGGTAAAAGCAGCTATGTGCAGCGGACCCGTAGAGCACGCCACAAGGGCATTGCATTTTCCGATGAATGTGATCAGTTCAGTCAGAGTCATTTGTCCCGTTGTGTCCATGATCAGTGCATGATCGGGAATGAGGTGTCTGAACTCTTTACCTTCGTTTTCTGTACCGGTAAAGAAAACTTGTGCGCCTTTTTCTGCCAGTCGTTTCGCTAACTCGACATAATTTTCGATCGTCCATTCCAAAGCACTGCCCTGAGATTTAGGATGCAAAACAACGTTTTCACGGGAATTCTGAACACGAGCGGCAATTTCGGCAGGTAATGCAGTTTGTGTCGGCACGAAAGCATCCAACATCTCTCGGACCGCATTCAGCGTGGGTATTTCACGCAGTCCAAAAGGTCGAAGTAATTCGAAGTTCAGCTGGGACTCATGCAGATCAGAACGTTTGCGCGTAAAACTGATGCGGTGGTTACAGGTAAGCAAATGAAAGGTGCGGTGCGACGTTCCAACCCTGAAGGGTATCTTCGCTTTTTTGGCCAGCGAGGCGATTTCTTTTACCGGGAAAACGTGAATGATGGCGTCTGCTCTCAATTCCGAGAATCTACTCACCCGTTCAGCCGTTGGAAGCATTTCAAGCTCCTTCCAGTCAATGAATCGATCTACTACTGAAAAACAATCTACAACGGGCCTTGTATAACCGCTTCCCAAGTAGATGAGTTCTGACTGTGGGTAATTCTTTTTCAACCATACGAGCATGGGAAGTGTCAACATGACATCTCCGATGCTGTCAGTTCTCGATATTACAATTCGCTCGAAATTCACTTTACAAAGTTCTGTTTTTATTCCTTGTTCTGAGCTTTTTCGTTAAAGAAAAGACCCGAAAACTAAACAGTAGAAAGTGGATGAAATAACAAATTAGGACTCAACAATCACCACGACATTGTCAATCATACCGCCGCAGCCTCCTTAGCTCTCTGTATTTGAGCACGTTCGACTGTGCACTGATCCATGCGATCATGAGTCCCATCCTGCCGTCGAGAAAACCAAGCTGGATGCAATACATGGAAAAGAATCTGGCCACACCACTAAAAAATGGCTTCAAGGGACCGCATTTCTTGCCCTGTTCAGCATATTTTCTGGCGGTCATAAGTGAATATCTATGTGCTCTTTCTCGGTGCTGTTTAAAATCGTAATAGGAATAATGTTCCAAAAGTCCCTCCAAAAGTACTGTTTCAGTCCCTTTATCCACGTCCAGTTCCTCATGAACGATCTCTCCGATCCAGCGGGCTTTATCCCTTGGGAACAAACGAACCTTGACGTCCGGAAACCATCCGGAATGGCGAATCCACTTTCCACAGTAATTCGTTATGCGGTTAACGGAATAAGCGCCGTCGAGACCTTCACTCTTTAACCTGGACAAGGTCTCCCGAAGTTCAATACTAAGCGCCTCGTCTGCGTCGATCGACAAGATATAATCACCGGTGGTTTGCTCATTGAGAAAGTTCTTCGCTGCCGCATATCCCATCCATTCCTTTTGGACGAAACGCACTCCTTTCGCACGACAGATCTCAGCGGTACGGTCGGTTGAGTTCGCATCCAGCACAACGATCTCATCAACACATCCCTTTAGCGAATCTATGCACCTTTCGATGTTCCGCTCCTCGTTCAACGTAATGATCGCAGCTGAAATGGTTGTCATGTATCAGAGTACCTCTACACTTTTGAGAATAGCCTGGATCTCTCTCAGGGGAGCTGTCCAGCTGGCTGTCGACGGGGCATCTACATAACCACTGACGCAAATCAATTTTTTGCGTTTCGGATGCACGAAATGGAAAGCCCAGAATGCCCCTCCGGTAGCATGCACCGGCTTCCCTGTGAAAACGAACATTCCTCTGACCTCATACCCTTTTACATTTCCGCTTGCCGTAATCATTTCATTGCCTTCCGGATAAACAAGTTCAGCGTACTGTGTTCCCATATACAATCCTTCGATCTCGTGCGGTGCATTGTACTTGAGCATCGTATCCCTGGCCATAAGAAGGTTTTCGAGAATGAACTGTGAGGAATCCTTGTAATCATACTGATAGATCATGACTCCTGAAAAGATCGCTCCGGCCTCTTGTGTGCCGGCACCCACAAACTCAAGTGGGCGGGCCTTATCCGGAAATTCAAGCCGGTAGAAGTTCTTGCGCTTGGTTAGTATCCTGGTTCCCTCGGGAAGTGCGAGGTCTATACCGAACTGTTTACGCACCTCCTGCTGTACCGCCCTGTTCTCGTCCTTGCGAAATTGTTTTAACAAGCGTTTCCACTCCATGAGATCAAATTCGCGGTGAACAGCTTTCAGTCCGACCTTACACGCTTCAAGAAGCTGGTTGTAATCCTTTCCTACGATATCAATCACCAGCTGATCGTTTGCCCATACTCCAACTCGTTTGTTAATATTGGCTTTATTGCCTTTATGTTTCGGGTCAATGGTGACGAACAGTGTATTCCTATACCGCTTTATTCCCTGCTCAAATTTGGATGGTACACGATGAATGAGTTCAAAGGTCGCTACATCCGGAAAATAGGGCATTATGAACTGTGTAAGGTTCGAATCGAGGTATTGTTTGATCTCCGAGTTCCAGATACCGCTTTCACAAACAACAAGGATCTCTCCAACATTTCCGGTTACGGAAAGCCCATCCGAAGTGAACTTGCGGTCTGAAATTCCACAATTCTGCAATGTGAAGGCGAGGGAAAGGACCAGAAAACCTGCAAAGATCAGCTTGTACATACATCCGTTTTTTCAATTCTCTTCAAGTTCGGGCACATCATTTTACCCGAATACGCTGTCCCACCCTCAACAGGCTGATATTTATCCCGGGATTCAGTTTTTTTAGCTCGTTCACTGACACATTGTGCCGGTCGGCAATTCGGGAGAAAGTGTCACCTGACTTGACGGTGTAATATTTTTTTGCCGGTGGC
>JBKCAB010000044.1:0-745 GCA_046307935.1 Bacteroidota bacterium
TTTTTGCATTGGAACTGGCGGACCTGCTATGTAGGAGTCAAATCCATTTTGCTGGAACAAGGGGATCTGCATCATCACCTTAGGTGATTTTTCAAAGTCAGGATATTCATCCATGAATCCATACAGCTGCGTCAGCATGAACGCGAATTTTTCGGGGAACTGGAACTCACCTTTAACTCGGATGGGTTCGTCGGTTTCATTATAGAATTTATGTGCCTCCCCCTTTTTGATCAATACCTCTTCCCCGGGGAGCAACGCTCTTGTCTGTCCTTTGTGCATCAAGGTTGCTGTTCCATTTTCGATAGCGAACAACTCGTCAAAGTTCAGATGCCGATGCTCAGGCGGACCAGCCGCGTGAGGCTGCATCACCAAGGTCCCATATACTAACCCTTTCTCCTGACGGGTTATGGTGATGGTGAATCCTTCATAGTTAGAGTTAAGCACATCACCTGTACGAAAATAAGAGCCGATGTCCGGATATCTGTCCGCAAGAATGAAACGAACCAGAATTTGTCCGACCACTATGTAGGCGATCAACCCACCCAGAATGTATAGCAGAATCATGTGCGTGAATTTTGACAACTAATATAGTAAAATTGTATGCAATCACTATTTCGATCCGGCTGGTCAAAACGCTCCAGTTGTTCCCTGATCAATTGAACCATGGGAAGTTCCATACTGCATTGCTTATTATGCAAAATTATAAATGGTTGTGACGGAAAAAATAATTTTTTGGTTTGCGATT
>JBKCAB010000045.1:0-2440 GCA_046307935.1 Bacteroidota bacterium
GTTTTTTAGAAGGTGTGACTTCGGCAAGAAGTTCGCCACTTCTATCTTCTTATCGTTCTGGTATGCAAAAGCGAAATTATTCTCCGTCCAATAGACCAAATCATCTTTCACATCCCAGGTCCCTGCAGAAAAATTGCTCAACTGAAATTTATCACCGCCCTTGTAATACATGAGATTACCGTTCAGATCCTCATAAACAATGAAACCGCGACCTGCCTTGTAACGCTTCATGTAGAATTGCTCAACATCAAGAAATTGGCCACCTTCGAAAACAGCAAAGGTCCGCGTTGTAGGGTCGTTGAGACATAAAATATCGCACCCAACCTGAAATTCGATCGGATTGTTCCAAACCCCCAGATCATAGATCTCTCCACGGTAAAACACTTTATAGAAATTGCCATTGTCCCGGAAAGCAATGATGTTATCGCCGATGGCATCAGGCATGTACAAATCTCCCGTAACACGGTATAATTCATAGACTTTCTTCTTGTAGTACACACTGACACTGTTAAATCGTGTATCCTCAAAAACAATCAAGCTGTCCCTCACCTCATAGTCATTGGCAAAATAAGAAAGTGTTTGAAGCTTACCCTCATCCCAAATGTTAAGTGTGGGGCCAATATTGTAGGCCATAAGGTGATCGGAGATCTTATAGTTGACATTCAGGTTTGAAATATCCTGTCTTTCCTTCCCGTCGTAAACCCTCAGGTTACCTCTGTTATCGATGTATGCTACCAGATCGTCACCGGCTTTATATTCTTTAATCCGTTGAAACTCGAGCTGACGGAAGTTGTCATTTTCAAAAGTCCTGAAATAAAAGTTGAAATCCTCGAAAGGCACTACTTTCTGTCCATTGGAATGCAGCGCCAGAAACAAAATGAAGATCGGAAAGAGGAATTTTTGCATGATCAAATCTAATCAATTTCCACGCCAAACAAAAAAAATTGGAATTGAACCACTAAGCGTTAAAAATTATCCGTACGTCACTATTCGACGGTCCATTCCGAAAATAGAATTTACTTTGTATTCTGAAAAAAAATAATCATTCATGAAAAGATTACTCATAGTCGGACTGCTACTCATGTCCGCATCTACATCAACGGCTCAGCGAAAGATCGAGTACGTTGAGTACGATCTTCCGAACGGAATGCATGTCATTCTCCATCAAGAGAGGTCAACACCGATCGTAGCCGTGTCCGTGCTGTATCATGTAGGATCAAAAAACGAAAATCCGAACAGAACCGGATTCGCACATTTCTTCGAGCATCTTTTATTTGAAGGGTCTGTGAATATCGATAGGGGCGAATACAGTGAATTGGTGGAGAAGAACGGTGGCGCACTCAATGCCAACACATCACAAGACCGCACGTATTACTTCGAGTTACTTCCATCCAATCAGCTCGAGTTGGGTCTTTGGTTGGAGAGTGAACGTCTATTGCATGCCAAGGTTGACAATACCGGAATTGAAACTCAGCGAAGTGTTGTAAAAGAAGAGAAAAGACAACGTGTCGACAACCAGCCTTACGGGTCTTTCCTGACAGAGATGTTTTCGCGAATGTTCACAAAACACCCTTACAATTGGGTGCCGATTGGAAGTATGGAGCATCTGGATGCTGCTCAGGAAGCTGACTATGTGAATTTTTACAAAACTTTCTATGTGCCGGCCAATGCGACGTTATCGATTGCAGGAGACATTGACATTGAACAAACGAAAAAATGGATCGATAAGTACTTCGGAACGATCCCAAAAGGACAGGCGATCAATCTTTACCGCGATCTGGTGAATCTTCCGGAAGCTGATTTTAAAGATAAATACGGTATTGCTGCAGCGAAATTTGACAAAAAGAACTTTGTGGCCACCAAAGATGCAGAGGCGAATAAAATGATCCAATCTTTGGAATCCAAATCGATCGAAATACCACGTCCGGCAAAGGATACAGAACGAATTGCAGGCGTTGTTAAGGAATCCATTGAAGACAACATTCAGCTTCCAGCCTTATTCATGGGCTACAAGTTTCCGGAGCAAACACACCCGGATGCATATGCCCTGACCATGCTAAACGAAGTTCTTTCCGGTGGCAGCAGTTCCCGGATCAACAAAACGGTGGTAGAAAAGAAGCAGATGGCGACTTTTGCATTTTCGTTCAACTATGCACTTGAAGATGCCGGAGTCGGCATATTTGCTGCGATCGCTGCCAATGGCATTCAATTAGATGATATCCAAAAAGAATTCGATGGGCAGATCGATCTGATGAAAAGTGAACTGATCTCACAGGAGGAATTCGAGAAGGTTCGCAACAAGATAGAAAATGACTTCGTGAATTCCAATTCATCGATCGCAGGTATAGCGGAGAACTTGGCAAATAACCATGTCTATTTCGGATCTGCTAATCTCGTAAACACGGAGCTTGATCGCTACATGAAAGTAACGCGAGAAGAT
>JBKCAB010000046.1:0-1459 GCA_046307935.1 Bacteroidota bacterium
GTCTTATGTCACCTATATTTCCATCATTTTTCATGCGGTAGACGGATTCTTGTTGACCATTCAGAACAAAAAGGCACGTCCTGTGCAGTATGCTTACAACCATCCATCTGCAAACTCTTCCACGCCTGCCCGCTACATGGCGATACTTGGCACACTGATCCTTATCTTCATTGCGACACATATGCAGAACTTCTGGTGGAAAATGAAATATTCTTCCACGCCGATGCCCATCCACACTGAAAAATTCTTTCAGCCAGAGCGTCAGGTGGATGGTAAGGTAGCTGATGTGGAGAAAAAAGTGTACCGCACCACTTCCAATCAACTTCTGCCGGTTGAAGAAGTGGAGATCCGAAACGGTAATGAAGTCTATGCTTCACTTGAAGAAGTTAGAAAAAGCATTTCGCAGATGGACCCTTCCTACAAACCGAAAGGAGACAACCCATTGCTAGGCCATGTTTACAAGGATCTGCACTCCGTTGTATTGTCCTTTTTCGGTCACAACAAAACAGAGGAAGCCGGAATTACAGCAAATCCAATGGCGTTGTATGCCGTGCTATTCTACGCTATTTCCATGATCGTTCTTGGATTCCACCTTTGGCATGGTTTCGCCTCTGCTTTCCAGTCACTCGGTCTGAATCACAAACGATACAATGGTCTGATCAAAAGCGCCGGCCACGGCTTTGCGGTCATCGTACCTCTGCTTTTTGCCATCATTCCGATCATCCTTTACATGAACAGAATTTAACAGTATAAGCTCATGTCACTACTAGATTCTAAAATACCTGAAGGTCCGATCGCCGAGAAATGGACCAATCATAAGAACCATTTGAAGCTCGTAGCGCCGAACAACCGGCCTAAAATCGACGTGATCGTCGTAGGGACCGGTCTTGCAGGAGCTTCAGCAGCCGCATCATTCGGTGAAATGGGCTATAACGTCAAAGCATTTTGTTTCCAGGACTCGCCGCGACGCGCCCACTCCATTGCAGCACAAGGAGGGATCAATGCCGCCAAGAACTACCAGAACGACGGCGACTCCATCTTCCGATTGTTCTATGACACAATCAAAGGAGGCGACTACCGTGCCCGTGAGGCGAATGTTTACCGTTTGGCGGAAGTGTCAGGGAACATCATTGATCAGTGCGTCGCACAGGGAGTGCCTTTCGCGCGGGAGTACGGTGGACTGCTGGATAACCGATCGTTCGGTGGAACGCAGGTTCAACGGACATTCTATGCGGCAGGACAAACCGGACAACAGCTTCTTTTGGGAGCCTACTCCGCTCTATCCCGTCAGATCGGATTGGGCCGTGTTAAGATGTACAAGCGCCACGAAATGCTGGATCTTGTAAAAGTTGACGGTAAAGCGCGAGGAATCATTGCACGAAATCTGGTGACAGGAGAACTCGAAAGACATTCTGCACACGCCGTGATCATCGCATCCGGAGGCTACGGAAATGTATAC
>JBKCAB010000047.1:0-4857 GCA_046307935.1 Bacteroidota bacterium
ATATTAAGGATTTTGTTTCTTTCCTGAAAATAGAAAAGGGGCTAGCTGAAAATTCCATCTTTGCTTATCAGAACGATGTGTTCAAACTGCGTGATTTTGCGGTATCTCGCGGAAGCTCTCCGGAGTCGCTGACGTACGAACACCTCAAGGAATTTGTTGCCGAACTGTATGACCTAGGATTGAGCGCACGTTCTCAAGCACGAGTGATCAGTGGCATCAAGCAATTTTTTGGTTTTCTTTTACTTGAGGATATCCTGCAGGATGATCCGAGTGAGCTTCTGGAAATGCCAAAAATCGGGAGAAAACTTCCGGAGGTCCTGACAATTGAAGAGATCGATCAGCTGATCGCAGCCGTGGATATGTCTAAAACTGAAGGACACCGCAACCGGGCGCTGCTCGAAACATTGTACAGCTGTGGACTGCGCGTAAGTGAATTGGTTAACCTGAAGTTCTCAGATCTTTATTTCGAAGAAGGATTTATAAAAGTTATCGGTAAAGGGAATAAAGAGCGTTTAGTCCCGGTAAGTCCGAGTGTAGAGAAAGAGATCAAGCTGTATACGGATCATATACGGCGCCATCAGGACATTAAACCTGGCAACGAGCACATTGTTTTCCTGAATCGGAGAGGTGTTCAGTTAACTCGGGTGATGATCTTTACGATCATTAAAGGACTGGCAGAAGCGGTCGGACTTAAAAAGAACATATCACCGCATACATTCCGTCATTCTTTTGCCACCCATATGATCGAGGGAGGAGCTAACCTGAGGGCAGTTCAGGAGATGTTGGGACATGAGTCGATCACCACAACGGAGATCTACACTCACCTGGATCAGCGTTTCCTTCGCGATGCGATAATAAGCTTTCATCCCAGAAATATCCAACATTAGGATTACGCTTGAAGATCCATTGCTGCATCAACAAACATCTAGATTAATCCTTTTGAAAACGAACTCAAATAAGTGCGATTCATTCATCCAGAACGATCCGTGGGTTCATGATACGGAAGAACAAAGGAGGAATAAGTGCTATGATCATCATTCCAGGATAACCAGTCGGCATCTGTGGGGATTCTTCATGGTTCTCCAACAATTGGTAGGGTCGATCGGCCTTGTAATGATGATCGGAATGCCGCGACAACTCAAAGAGGATCACTCTGCCGAATACATGATTTGAATTCCAGGAATGGATCCTCCGCACACGACCGTAAGTTCCATTTTCCCTCTTCTTGCGCAAAAGACCGTAGTGCTCAATGTAATTGACGGTCTCCAATAAAATTATTCCGATCGATGCAACGATGAGGAAATACACAAGTCCAACAGCGCCAAAGGCGAGGTAAATCGCTACACCCATTATCAAATGTGCTACGGTGTAAATGACCATTCTGTTTTGAAAAGAAAACCAATGTTTTCCTGCTATTTTCAAACGTGCAGCCTCGATTTGCCACGCTTGAATATAACTCCCAAAATGCGAGCGCATCCAAAAAAGATAGAGCGGCTCGTTCTTTCGTGCTGTTGCCGGATCCTCGGGTGTTGCAACATTGTGGTGATGCCCCCTGTTGTGGTAAGGAAGAAAATGATTTTCCAAAGAAGTTGCCAAAAGTAGTTCTCCGAGTAATTGTTCCCATCGCTGTATACGATGTCCGAGCTCGTGCCCCACATTGATCCCGATCACACCGCACATTAGTCCCATTGACGAAGTCTTTCCGATTAGTTCCACAGTACTCGATGTTTGAGTGATAAGGTTCAGATACCACACTAAGAATCCGATCTGTAAAGGGACCATGAGGTAAAGTAATGCATCATAGAACGGGTCGGTTGCAGCGATCTCCTTTTCACTTTCAGACAGATTTTCCGGATCAGCGGGCAAAAAATGCTCTGCCAAAGGGATCAGCACAAAGAATAAGATCACCGGAATGAACGTGAGTATGCCTTGCAGAGTGAACGATGCTGCCACTGAAGCCGGCAATAAGAAAATGGTCAGATACTTCAGTTTTTTCATGTGTTGGTTTATTGGATCAGTTTTCCGTACAAATCATAATGATCGGCCTTTTCAATACGAACTACTGAAAAATCTCCGATACGAACATAGTTTCCGTCTTTTTTAACGAGTACCTCATTATCTACCTCAGGGGAATCAAATTCCGTACGTCCGATGAAATAATCTCCCTCTGCTCTATCGAAAAGCACATTGAACTCCTTACCCACTTTTTGTTGATTCAGTTCATAGCTGATACCCGACTGGAGATCCATGATCTGATCTGCACGTTGACGTTTCACTTTCGCAGGAACATCATCCTTATCATTGAATGCGTGCGTATTTTCCTCGTGTGAGTAGGTAAAGATTCCCAATCGATCGAAACGACTCCTTTCAACCCAATCATACATTTCCCGAAAATCAGCTTCAGTCTCTCCGGGATATCCACTGATCAAAGTGGTTCTTAACGCGATCCCTGGCACTTTTTCTCGAATCTGTGCGATGAGATCCTCTGTTTTTTCGCGGGTAATTCCCCTTCGCATTGCTTGAAGGATCTTTGTTGATCCATGTTGAAGCGGCATATCAAGGTAATTACAAACATTCTCCCTCTCCCGCATGACATCCAGCACATCCATGGGAAATCCGGAAGGAAATGCGTAATGCAGACGTATCCAGTCGATTCCCTCCACATCTGCCAATCTGTTCAATAGATCAGAGAGTGCTCGTTTCTTGTAGATGTCCAATCCATAGTACGTGAGATCCTGTGCAATTAACATAATCTCTTTCACACCTTGTGCAGCCAATCCTTTCGTCTGTAGCACCAGATCCTCAATCGGCGTAGAAGTATGTTTTCCTCGCATCAGTGGAATAGCGCAGAATGAACATGGGCGATCACACCCCTCAGCGATCTTCAGATAAGCATAATGAGCGGGCGTTGTGAGCAAGCGTTCTCCGACCAACTCTTGCTTGTAATCTGCCTTTAATGTTTTGAGCAATCTGGGCAATTCACGTGTGCCAAAGTAGGCATCTACCTCCGGGATCTCCTTTTCAAGATCATCGCGATAGCGTTCTGAAAGACACCCCGTAACATACACTTTATCGACAAGTCCCTCCGATTTCGCCTCGGCATAGCGCAAGATCGTATCGATGGACTCCTGTTTTGCATTGTCAATAAAACCACAGGTATTGATGATCACGATCTCGGCATCGTCCTCCAAAGATTCATGCGCCACATCAAAGCTGTTCGCCTTGAGCTGAGCCATAATGACCTCTGAATCGAATAAATTCTTGGAGCATCCCAACGTGACTACATTGACCTTGTTCTTCTTGAGAGTCTTGGTTTTCATACTACAAAATTAGCCAATTTCACCGCTTCCTCACACTTTTAAATCTGAACACCTTGCGAAGTATATGGTTCAATGGTATTATATTTGACAAGCATAGAAAAATGACTATTATGAAAATGCTTACATTAGGTCTTATCGTACTGATGTTCGGCTGCAAGACAAAGAAGAATGCAGAGAATACCGTTGAACCTGCACAAAATACTCAGACAGTAAAGATCACTGCGCAGGTCAGAGACAGCAAACAGGATATCTCGGATAATTTTGAAATTCTTGATCACAGAGTAGAGGGAAATAACTTGTTCTTAAAAGTAAGCTACAGCGGGGGGTGCAAGGACCATTCTTTCCTGGTAATTGGTGATCCCAATATTGCAAAATCCCTTCCACCGATCCGTTCGGTGAAGCTGATTCATCGCAGTAATCAGGATGCATGCAGGGAGCTGATCGAAGAACTTCTGGAAATTGATATAACACCCCTTACCTACAAAAAAGAGGAAGGGAGTACGATCTACCTCAATTTTGAAGGGATTGAAGAAAGAATTACCTATATCTATCAGGAACCAAAATGAAAATAGGAGTCTTGTTATCGGGATGCGGTGTGTACGACGGCGCTGAGATCCAAGAAGTTGTGCTAACGCTTTTAGCCATTGATGAGATCGGAGCCGAAGCTGTATGCATTTCAGTAGATGAGGATCAATACCATGTGGTCAATCATGTTAATGGCGAAGAAATGCCTGAAAAACGGAACATGCTGATCGAATCTGCCAGGATGACCAGAGGAAATATCCGAGAAATCTCCTCCATTACACCCGCAGATCTGGATGCACTTGTGATCCCGGGGGGCTTCGGAAGCGCTAAAAATTTCACCAGTTGGGCTTTTTCAGGACCGGAAAGTACGATCAACGCGAAGATAAAATTACTGATCGTAAACATGGTTAACATCGGTAAACCAATAGCGGCTTTGTGCGTCAGTCCGGTGGTGGTTGCCAAAGCGATGCAGAATTCTGCTGTTCATCCACTCATGACGATCGGATCAGATCAAGAAGGAAGTCCTTATGACATCAAAGGCTTCTGTGCCGGAATTGAAGCTGTGGGCTCAACAACTGAGATGAGAAGTGTCCGAGAAATAACGGTTGATGCGGAGAATAAGATCATCACTGCACCATGCTACATGATGGACGCCTCGATATCCGAGGTCAGGAAGAACATTCGGTCAGCTATAGAATCGCTGAGAGATCTCGCCTGAATCTTTTTAAATACTTGGCGATCGACCTTTCAATCCTGAAAGCTTGTTAACAAATCATTTCTTTTTGTGTGAAAATCCGGGATGAGTTTCTCCTCTGAAATAAGGGCTTCTGTTAATTTTGCAGTTCAAACGCAGCAGATGCTTAAAAATAAGATGCATGAACGTATTTGGAAAACGTGGTAAAAATGCCGATCTTAATGCCTCGATCGGATTAAAGAACCTTGGGACTGAATTCTGGAACCTGTCACCGGCAGAACTTGTTGAAGACACGATTATCAATGGGCAAGGTGTTTT
>JBKCAB010000048.1:0-4305 GCA_046307935.1 Bacteroidota bacterium
TGGCCGGATACTTCTTCAAAGGCGAGGCGCAACTGATGAAATTCCGCGGGTTTGAACTTATTGGCGTTCAGATAGAGTTTGATACCGGCAAAGAAAGCTTCGTTACCCAAATGGTTCCGCAACATGTGCAGGATTCGGCCACCTTTATTGTAGGAGTGTCCGTCGAACATTTGTTCCTTGTCATCGTAATCGAACCAGATGAGGTCATGGTAGCCCGACATCTGGGCCGACTGGTAATACCCGTCTGCTTCTCCTTCTGCCTGGTAGTCTGCTTCATCGAGCCCGTAGCGGTATTCGTCCCACAAGTACTGCGAATAGTTGGCAAAGGATTCGTTGAGCGGCAGATTCGACCAGGACTCGCAGGTTACAAGGTCGCCGAACCAGTGATGGAACAACTCATGTGCGATCGTTGACTGATCAGTGCCATCAAGCAATTCACGGTCGTTCTTGTAAACGAAATCACCGAAAATTACGGCTCCGGTGTTTTCCATAGCTCCGGAGACATAATCGCGCACAACGATCTGGTGGTATTTATCCCAAGGGTATTCGTATCCAAGCAATTCAGAAAAGTGCTTGATCATGTTCGGCGTTTCACCAAAGATGGCCTTTGCGTAGGGTTCCCATTCCGGTTCTACGTAGTAATTGACTTCCATTTTGGTTCCGTCGGGACGGGTGTAGGTATCTTTTACCACCTTGAATTCACCGACACCCATCATGAAGAGGTACGGAGCGTGCGGAAGATCTTGCCTCCAGTGGTCGGTTCTTGTCCCGTCAGCATTCTTTTTTTGAGCAATGAGCTTTCCATTCGAAAGTGTAGCATATTTATTATCGACCGTGATGAAGATCTCCTGTGTGGTTTTGGCATTGGGAGCATCGATCGTTGGGAACCAAACCGAGCTGGCCTCTGTCTCTCCCTGCGTCCAGATCTGAGGCATCACGGTGGTATCGGCACCTGTCGGATTGATAAAATAGAGTCCCTTGTCGGATGTGATCGCCGCACTTCCACTTGTTTCTCGCTCATCGGGTTTGGCAACATAGGAGATCACAACCGTATATTGGTCCTTGAGGGTGTAGGTCTTGTCGAGCTTGATCTTCAGAAAGGCACCATCATAGCTGTATTTTAGTTCGTTTGTTCCTGTCTTCACCCAATTAATGTCCATGCCTTTTGCGTCAAGAATCAGACTGTCGCTGGGATAGAAATGAGGTTTGGCCGTAATGGCAGCTATTCCATTCATTCTCGATTTTGCCCAATCGAAATTCACCTCGAGTCGGGTATGGATCAGGTCGGTGAGAATCGTTTCGGCTGAGCGGTAAACAGGCCGTTCGGTAGGGATCGCCGATTCTTCTGTGATTTCAGGTTGAAAGTCTCCCTCGATCTGTTCAGCGGTTTCGTTTTTACTTACTCCGCAAGAAGCGACCAATGCAATACAGAAAAGATAAACCAGTTTTTTCATAGCATGATGATTGTTAACTGCAAAACTCATCATTTAAATTGGAATCCGGAGAAAATTTACAGCAGGCATTTAGTTTCTGTTATTTTTGCACGAAAGAAGGGATAAATGGCAAATCGATTCTGGAGCTTTGACGGAAAGGAAGTGGTTGGTTCGGAGGGAGCAGTCGTTGAATGGGATGATCACAGCTTTTTCAAGCTCATCTATAAGGGACAGGTTTTCCACGGTGAATTGCTGGAAGACGGATCGGAGAACAATGAGTTACGCATCAAGATCAACCATCGGGTGTTTCACGTAAAGAAAAAAGGCGAGTTGGACGAGCTCATCGCTGCCTTGGGACTTGACAAGCCAAAAGTGCGAAAGCTGAAGGAACTTCAGGCGCCTATGCCGGGACGTATTGTACAGATTGCCGTTCAGGTTGGACAAGAACTTCATCCGGGAGACGAGATCCTGTCGCTGGAGGCCATGAAAATGGAAAATGTGCTGAAAGCCGAGGGTACCGGAATCGTGAAGGCGATCCTTGTGAAAAGTGATCAGGTAGTGGATAAAGGCGCTGTGCTGATCGAATTTGAATAACCGTAAACGAGAAAAACCTATCTACTGAGGGCTTCAAGAGCTGCTTCTATTTCATGATCGCGCGACCGTTCCCGAGAATGCTTTTTGAATGATCGCGGGATATTTTGCGCCGAACTCGATAATGCACCATTCTTGAAAAGCTTTAAGTTCTTCCGCATCGGTGATCCATTTCATAGCCTTGTACAGCTCTTTTTTGAAAAGTTGCGCATCGAAACTAACGACAGTTAAAATCTTTTTTGCCATATCCAGCATAGCTCGTGTGTTTGGTATCTAAATTAACGAATTTTCAACCGGCTTGTTGTGCGCCAAAATGTTAAAAAACGTTCACACACGCAAAAAAATAGGCACTCCGTTTACGAGGATCAGCCTACGATCTTTTGTTTGATGACCTGGTAGATTTCCAGTGTTGTTTTGTCGTAGACATAGATCAATATGTGCATGTTGTCCGGATTGTAGTTTCCATCCAACTGGTCGGGCACCACAAAGCTGTAATTGACATAGTACTTCCCGGAATTGAGCATGTTATCCGTAAGGGTTCGCCCCCAGGTAAGTCCATCCACGCAGCCTCTCATGATGTCCCGGTGTATGTAGGAACTGTTGTGTGTATTGTCACTCATTTTTTGATCACCAACCAGGGAGTCTTCGATCATGTAAACAACGATTCCCAGATCCCCCAGATTATTGTCCAGCTTCTCCACTTCTGCGTGCAGAAAGGCACCGCGTGTGGCATCGTAGTAATTCAGCTTGCTCTGGATATTTACTTTAAGAACGTTGTTTGAAAGCAGCGAATTGGTGAGACTTGTCCAGCTGGCTGGAGACTGGAAGATGGCTCCACCAGAATTGATCCTGTTTACGGGTCCGCGCGGATTCCCTGGGAAGCCCGGATCGTTTACACCGAAATACAGCCCGATATCAACGCCTTGTTGATTCGTGAAATCTGTAGGATAGTCCGGTGGACTAACGATTTGAAAGTCGCCGATTCCGTCAGGCCCGGCATGAATGGATGCAGTAAATACACGAGTTGGATTGTCTTCGTGCAAGGCATGCGCCAGATCAGCCGCTGCAGGACAGAATACACATTTATGTCCCGTGAAGTCTTCGATCAGTACATTCCTGTTGGTGTTGGTGTTTTGTGAAAATGTAGGCCACTCATTAGCTACATAATCTGCCCAATTCCCGGGGTAGAGCGTTGTGTCGAGTTCCAGGCTTGGCTGGTAAGGATATGGGTTCACAATGTCTTCAGTACATGAGCTCAATCCGAGGAACAGGATCACCGAACTTACGAAGCATAACTTTTTCATCTTGCTGCTTTTAGAAACTGTGAGTGAAACTTAATGTTAAACCATTGTTGGCAGGAACAAATCGACACACTCCTCCAACACAGAACAATCCAGCGCGCTGTCGCCCGTAAGAAACCATAAAACGCGTTGATTCGCGAATATAGCCACAGGTAACGATCGGGTAATTGATCGCCTTGGCACGCTCACTGAAAAGACCAATGTCAACGGGGTTTGAATTGAATTCGTTTGGATTTCCGTAATTGTTCTGAAGCATGAAAGAAAAGAACCAGCTGGGAGAGATAGTGTATTCTAACAACAAGGTCGCCCAGTCGCCTTTATCATTCACTGAGCCGTCGTCTTTTGGTTCGAGGAATAAGCCTTGCAATTCGGCACGCAATGCATGCTTCGAGTTGAACTTATATCCAGCTTCCAAAACTGCAATGTGGGATTTTATGATACCCACGGCATCGTTCGAGATCTTGGCGATATCATTGTTAAGGTGTATATTGAAGTAGCTCAGAATAATGTTGAATTGTTTGTTCAACTTTCTGTTGATGTTGATATTGATATCACGCCAATACTCTGTGCTTCCCCATTCAAAGGGCGTATTCTTATAGAAAACGCGAGAGGAGTCCAACGGATCGATACCGGATGTATGCCGAATGGGATTTCGTGTGATCGAGGCGTTGAAGTTGACAACGGTTCCGTACTTACCCCCCAATGCTGTTCCTTTCGGAATAGTGTAAAGTACCTCTGTTTGGTAGGCAACCTCTCCCAAGGGTTGCGTTGCATACGGATACAAGGTGGCTACGAGGTTGTAGGTGTGTGTCTTGTTCAGGGCAGGGAGGTAATTGATGAACACATCCTGAAGGTCTTTTGTGCGGTCTGAGCGGAAGCTCATATTATCAGCGGATTTACCTGAGAAGAGTATGCCGAGGCCTTTTTGTGAGTATGCTAAATTGAAAACGGCTGCATGTCCGTAATTGTAGATGTAATTG
>JBKCAB010000049.1:0-1733 GCA_046307935.1 Bacteroidota bacterium
CTGTTGTATTTGTTGAGGTCGTGCCAATGAAGATCGATTCTTCTTGCGAACAACCATTGGCATCTGTTACGGTCGCTGTAACCCAACCATTGGTGAGATAGACGGCCATGGGACCGGTCTGGTTGTTCGGATCGTTCCAAGAGATCGTATAGGGTTCAGTTCCACCACTGGTTGTGCATTCAGCAATGCCGTCCAGCGATCCGGGACCGCTTTCAGGAGTTGCTGTTAGTGAGATCGTCAACTCTGCTGGTTCCAGAATATTTACTGTTTGTACTGCTGTTGTACAACCGTTCTGATCTTCGACATAAAACGAATGTTCCCCAGCCGGCAGATTTTCATAAATTCCGGAATTATCGAATTGTCCGTCAATGTAATACAGATACTGTGGTGTGCCCCCTGTTGTGCTTACTTGAACAGTTCCGTCGTTATCTCCGAAACATGTTATGTCCGAACTTGTAGTCGTTAAAGTAAGTAGCTCAGGTTGGAAAACCGTAAAGATCAGCGTGTCCCTGCACGGTCGGTTATCTTCAATGATGAGCGTATATTCTCCCGAAGGAATATTTTCGAGATCCTCTGTACTTTCTCCGTTAGACCATGCATAGGTGTAAGTGAGATCTGGATTGATTTCCAATAAAATTGATCCCGAATTTTCATTGAAACACGCAACATCGAAAACCGTCGTGTCCAACCATATAGGAGCTGCCTCAGGGATAAAGACCGAATCTTGCACTAAACAACCGTTGGAATGAGTGATCAATACAGAATTATAACCTGGTTCTAAAGTCGTATTCGAAGAGGTAGCAACACCGTTTTCCCAAAGGAACTGACAGGTACTGAACATACAGTAGCAGCCACTTGAACTGACGATGGCTTTTCCATCGTTTTTTCCTGGGCAAGATTCTCCTTGTACTCCTCCGAAAGAAATCAAAAAGGGATCGGATAATGTGTAGTAAATTTCCTCAAAACATCCACTTGCATCAGTTACGGTAAGAGAGTAGGTTCCTGCCGTTAGATTGTTCAAGGTTGATCCCACACTGCCATCCGACCATAGGAATGTATGAGGTTCTCCACCAGGGATCAAGTTGGGAATGATGTATCCGGTAGCAGAATCATTGCAGTTGGGATTTACGACACTAGACGAAGCGATCACACTCCCCGAACCGCAATTCACAGGCAGGTAATCATAAACTCCATCTGAGTTGTTAGCAATGTATGCTCCCCAGGCAATTCCGGAATTCGGTATATTCTGCGTCAGCTCGATCCGATTTAGAAAAATACCTTTCCAACCCATAGGATCAATACTGTCCTTTTTCACCACATAGACGATATCGATCAGATTATCATTGTCGAGATCACTAATGAAAGGGGTTGATCCGATGTTGACTCCTGCCTTTGTTGAACCGATTTGAGTGATCATGTTATTCTGAAAATCAATTGCCTGCAACTTGTTTCTGAAACATCCTGCTTCGAAATAGTTGACTGAAGCAATAGCTTCATCTCTACCGTCATTATTGATGTCAACAGCGTTTCCTGAAGCAAAATGAATATTTCCAATGCTGTCCATGAATTCGATCGATCCATCGGTACCATTGAGCATTACCTGATAAAAATCAGAATAGGATGGTGCCTGACCTTTGTAAAGTACGACATATACATCCGGTGTCATATCACCCGTGAAATTACCGATAACAGGGGCTGAACTGGATTGAGTGTTTGATAGCTGTTGTGACCAT
>JBKCAB010000050.1:0-425 GCA_046307935.1 Bacteroidota bacterium
TGATCGGATCTGGACTTGGAACGACTGTTTTTTCAGCCGCAGCGGCCACCGGAGCAGCTTTTTCTTCCACCTTCGCCTCTGCAGGAGCAGATTCAGCTTTTGGTGCGGCGCCGGCAGGTCGTGCGGCAGAAGTATCAATCAGACATACAACCTGTCCAACCTTCACCACATCGCCTTCAGCAGCCTTCAACGTAATGATACCGCTGTCCTCTGCCGGAAGTTCCAATGTTGCTTTATCCGAATCAACCTCAGCGATCGTCTGGTCCTTTTCAACATAATCACCGTCAGCAACCAACCACTGAGCGATCTCTACTTCAGAGATGGATTCTCCCGGGCTTGGCACTTTCATTTCTAATACTGACATATCAGTTTGATTTATTGCGTTCTTATTTTACTTTCACTTTAGCATACTGGAAGAGATCCGC
>JBKCAB010000051.1:0-334 GCA_046307935.1 Bacteroidota bacterium
GTACTTGCACTTGAATTGATTGGCGGTGTGCTTCTTGCGTATGCCGATATGCCGGGGTTGATCCAGACCTCACATCTTGTATTTGCAGCTATCCTCTTCGGTATCCTGATGATGCTCGTGTTTCGCATGCGACCACTTTTAAGGACTTAAATTCGAAGAACTCTTGAATTTTCGCTGTTGATCAGTATATTTGCACTCTTGAATTGCGAAATCAGTTCGCGGTCCTATAGCTTCCACCTCCGCTGTACTGCGGCGGACAGGAAACTTCGCTACAGGACGGTAGAAAATTGAAATACTGTTGAAGAAATGCAACATGGTCCTATATCTTCCACCT
>JBKCAB010000052.1:0-3900 GCA_046307935.1 Bacteroidota bacterium
TGTAATTTGCTGACTTGATCGAAAAGAGTCCGTCCTTCTCATCAGCAGAATTCAGGATCACCTTTTTTGTTCTTTTTTCAACTCCCTGATCATCTGTATTCAGTTCGAACACATCTACCAGATATTCTTTGTGACCGACGACCTCAAAGCTATATAATCTATTCGCGCTCAATACGATTGATATTTCTATATCGTCCGAAGAACCTACCTCTTTTATGATGGATTGTCCGTTCAACTTCATGCCCTCAGCGTTGACAACATCTGCATTGCTCAGCAAAGAATCACACTGAGCGCTAACCGAAATGTTTACTGTCAGCATGAAGATCAATAGGAAGATAACGTTTAATTCACCTTTCATTTGGCACTGCGAATTGAAGTGATTAGATCCCTGAGATCAGCCAATACTGTTTCATCTGTTTCAACAACAGCACCACCGGTAATGAGGTATTCACCATTTACACCTTTCCCGATATGCAGTTCTTCTTCCGAAAAACTGAACTTATCAAGTAATTTGATCACACGGTTCAAGTCGTTTATGTAGGCATCCGTTTCTTGAACATTACCCTGTTCGACCAAGGTCATCAGAAGATTGTGCGCAGCTAATTTATTCAGCGCAATAAAATCTGACTGCAACTTCGCTGATTTAAACTCTTTGGAAAACATTACCAGGTACATATGTTCTATCCAATTACCTACCTGCATGATCGCTATATGGACCTCACCACCTTTTTTCGAGAGCTGTTCGGTACACGATCGATACAATTCGTCCAGAAGAGCAACATCCGGCAGTTTACCGGTGGTTAGTGACTCTTTCAGAGCTCCATTAGGAAGCCCCAGATCATCGATTGTCTCGGAGAGGTCATTCAAGATTTTAAATGTCTGTTCATCTACTTTTTTTGTCCGATTACGGGATAACATAACCGAAGCGTCTTCGAAATGCATACCAAGTTCGAAAGTTCCGGCACCGGAAACATTGCTATTGAAGTACTTCGGTTCAACACTTAACTTTCGATATACCGAAGACCTGTCCACACTTGTTTCTATACGGTAGGCAGATAGCACCTTTCTTTCCGGTTGAATGACTTTTCGGACATGTGTCCGTTCGCTTCTTTCCAGCTTTTTTGCACCATCAGTGCAACCATAGATCGCAAGAAAGGCAGACACCAAAACAATTCGGAAGCAATACATCAGCTTTCCAATAGTGCTTTGGTTTCATTGGCGATCCTGGTTCTTAGTCCATCTGAGACAGAATAAAGCGGCAAGCGCATAAATTCCTCCATGACGCCCCTCGATTTCATAGCCACTTTGACTCCACCCGGATTTCCCTCTTCGAAGAACATCTTTGTGACAGGTAAAAGATCATAATGTTCCTTTCTCGCTGAAGCAAGATCCCCGGCAAGTGAGGCGTGGACCATTCTAGAAAATTTTTCAGGAAAAGCATTCGCGACACCAGAGATGACACCATCGGCCCCAGCAGCACTGAGTGGCATCGTGATCGCATCATCACCTGAGAGCAGTCCAAATCCTTCCGGTTTCAAGCGAATGATCTCCATGATCTGTTCCATATTCCCCGATGCTTCTTTCATGGCAACTATAGAGTCAATATTCGCCAACTCCAAGGTAGTTTCTGCAGTCATGTTGGATCCGGTGCGTCCTGGAACGTTGTATAGAATGATCGGCAAGTCAGTGCATGAAGCCAAATATTTATAGTGCGCGATGATCCCTTTCTGGATCGGTTTATTGTAATAGGGTGAAACAGAAAGAATACCATCAACTCCGACAGGGACTTTTTTTAGCGTCTCTCCTACCGCGATGGTATTGTTACCACCGACACCGTAAACGATCTTCAATTTGCCCGCATTCTCATCAATTACAGTTTTAAGCACACTCGCTTTTTCTTCCTGTGAAAGCGTGGGAGACTCTCCTGTGGTTCCCTGAACAACGAGAAAATCTGTTCCACCGTCGATCTGCAATTTAACAAGTTTACGCAATGCGTCATGATCGATCGTCAGATCTGATTTGAAAGGGGTGACCAGCGCAACGCCTGATCCTTTGAATGGATTTTGCATCATGACAGTTTTAGTAACGTGCTTTTGGCAAAATTAACCAATTCACCGGGATCCTTTTCTCCGCCTTTGATGTCGATATCAAAGTTCGTGTGTTCACAATTGACCCCTATCCGGTGCTTCACTTTTAGACGTGTGAGAACCTTGGCCAGCTTTTTATCCTCATTCGTAAACCAAATGAGCGCATCAAAATCTTTATCTAGGACCGAGCCAAGTAGATCTCCTTTCAGCTTTCCAAAGAAATTAAAATCTTTTGGAGATATGAAATGAATGAGCCGGTGCGGCGGCAATTCTTCCTTTTTGATCTCCGCAGGAATCGAAACAATTACCTCCAGTTTTTTGACACTGCTATCGTTGAGCGCATGCTCTAACTGTTTTCTGAATTCTCTGTAGTAGAGTTCAGATACATAAGGAAAAACAACCACCAATCTTTGAATACTGTTCCAGTATGAATTCGATTTATCCATGACCTACTTTACTAATTGTATAAATTCATCTTCTGTGAGGATCTTGACTCCAAGATCTGTCGCTTTTTTAAGTTTAGCCGGTCCCATTCCTTAGCCTGCAAGCAAATAGTCAGTCTTTGAAGAAACCGAGGATACGTTCTTCCCTCCATTCATTTCGATGACCTCTTTGATCTCATCACGGGAAAAGGCATTGAACACACCGGAAACAACAAACGAAGCTCCGTTGAGTTTGTTGCTTGAGACTTCTTTTTGTTCCATTTCAAACTGTAGGCCCGCTTTCTTTAATCGTTCGATAAGTACTTGACTCTGTTGCTGCTCAAAGAAATTCCTAACGGACAGTGCGATCTTTTCGCCGATCTCCTCTGCTTCCATCAGCTCCTCATGCCCAGCCAGCATTATATTGTCGATCGAGCCGAAATGTTTGGCCAGCTTTTTCGCCACGGTTTCTCCTACAAATCGGATTCCAATCGAAAAAAGGACACGTTCAAAAGGGACATTGCGTGAGTTCCGGATTCCGATCAACAAATTATTTGCAGACTTTTCTGCCATTCGATCCAGCGCGATCAGTTGATCAAAAGTCAGATCATAGATGTCTGCTACGTTGCGAAGAAGTCCTTTTTCATACAAAAGATCAACCGTTTCAGCACCCAGCCCCTCTATATTCATTGCCTTACGACTGGTGAAATGCTCAAGTTTTCCCTTTGCCTGCGGTGGACAGCCATTCTCGTTCGGACAAAAATGCTGTGCCTCTCCTTCATTGCGCATCAATTCCGATGCACACTCGGGACATTTCTCGGGAAAATGTACTCCTAGTGCTTCATCTTTTCTTTTCTCCTCGTTTACACCAACGATCTTCGGAATGATCTCTCCACCTTTCTCTACGAAAACGGCATCTCCGATGTGGAGTCCCAGCTTAGCAATTTGATCCGCATTGTGCAAAGAGGCACGCTTGACGACAGTTCCACCAAGCTGAACTGGTCGAAGGTTCGCTACAGGGGTGATCGCGCCTGTCCTTCCAACCTGATAGGAAACCGATTCCAATAAAGTCTCAACACGTTCAGCTTTGAATTTGTAAGCAATGGCCCAGCGAGGTGATTTTGCCGTAAATCCGAGCGTTTTCTGTTGATTGTAATTATTGACTTTGATGACTACCCCATCGATCTCGAAAGGCAGCGCATTCCTTTCTTTATCCCAGTAATGAATGAATTCCATGATACCATCAATGGAATCAGTCAGTTCGATGAAACGATCTTTCAGGGACGGAACCTTGAATCCCCAGGTAGCTGCGGCTTCTACCGCATCGAAATGCGACTCAAATTGAAGCCCGTCACCGTAGATCCCATACAAATAGGAATCCAAGGCACGAT
>JBKCAB010000053.1:0-2861 GCA_046307935.1 Bacteroidota bacterium
TTTTTAGTTATTTTGGTTTTCAAATTAACGAAAGACACATGAGTGAGGAATGGAAAAGCGATCGAGCTGAAGCTTCAATGAGAGAAGGTACCGAAGCCATCCGAAAAGCAGCTGAACAAAAAGCAAAGGAGGAACAACTTCAAAAATGGGAAGAGATCAAGGCGCATTTAGGAACATTGAATTCTGAACACCGCGATGCAATTGGTCTGGTCATTGATCTCATGAAAGCACATTACGAACTTCCTGAAAGAAAGGACGACTGACTTTTTTTGTGTTGTTGTACTTGTGTAAATTGCCATTTACGGCCTGAACAAATGCTGGAATTCAACCAAAGTCTGATCAGGCGTACATTTCCTCTTGAAGCTGCGCGATCTTTGCGTCTTCCAGATAAGCATCGTAAGGCATCATCTTATCGATAATTCCGTTTGGCGTGATCTCAACGATACGGTTTGCAACAGTGTTCACCAATTCGTGGTCGTGCGATGTAAAGAGTATCGTTCCCTGAAATTCATTCATCGCATTATTGAGTGCGGTGATCGATTCTAGATCCAGGTGGTTCGTTGGTTCGTCCATCATCAGGAGATTGGCCTTCGCCAGCATCATCTTCGATAGCATACAGCGTACTTTTTCACCTCCGGAAAGGACGTTTGCCGTCTTCATCGCTTCTTCACCTGTAAAGAGCATACGCCCCAGGAAAGTGCGCAAATATACTTCCTCACGCTCCTCGTCGGTCAGTGCATATTGACGTAACCAATCAATCAGTGGTAGCTTCTCATGGAAATATTCTGAGTTATCGTTCGGAATGTAGGCCGTAGTAATGGTGGTACCAAAGGTAAATTCACCGGACTCCGGCTTTTGCTTTCCGTTAAGGATCTGATAGAACGCAGTCAAGGCAACTGAATTCCTAGAGATGAACGCGATTTTATCGCCTTTATTTACGATCAAAGAAAAGCCTTTGAACAATTTTTTTCCATCCTGAGAAGCACTTAAATTATCGATTGACAGGATCTGATTTCCTGCATCGCGCTCCTGATGGAAGGTAATTCCCGGATACTTGCGGCTTGAAGGCTGAATCTCTTCCAGGTCGAGATTATCGAGCATCTTGCGTCGACTCGTTGCCTGCTTCGACTTGGAAGCATTGGCAGAGAAACGCGCAATGAAGTCCAAAAGCTCCTTTTTCTTTTCTTCAGCCTTTTTGTTCTTGTCCGAACGCTGACGAGCCGCCAACTGGGAAGACTGGTACCAGAACGAATAGTTCCCGGTAAACATATTGATCTTGCTGAAATCAATATCACAAATGTGCGTACAAACGGTATCCAGGAAGTGACGGTCGTGTGAAACAACGATGACCGTATTTCTGAAGTCAAGTAGGAAGTCTTCCAGCCAACCGATCGTTTTAAGATCCAGGTCATTCGTCGGTTCATCCAACACGAGAACATCCGGATTTCCAAACAATGCCTGCGCGAGTAGCACGCGCACCTTCAGCTCACTTGGCATGTCCTCCATCTGCATGTAGTGTTTCGCTTCTTCGATCCCCAGATTACTCAATAAGGTTGCTGCATCGGTCTCAGCGTTCCAACCTTCAAGGTCAGCGAATTCAGCCTCCAGCTCTGCCGTGCGCATGCCATCTTCATCTGAAAAATCAGGCTTGGCATACAATGCATCCTTCTCCTTCATGATCTCATACAAGCGCTTATGTCCCATGATGACCGTTTCCAACACATTGTACTGGTCGAACTCGAAGTGGTTCTGCTTCAGAACTGCCATGCGTTTTCCGGGCTCCAGCTCTACTCTTCCGGTTGTTGGGTCCTGTTCTCCTGTAAGGATCTTTAGAAACGTCGACTTACCTGCACCATTGGCACCGATCACACCGTAACAATTTCCCTGGACGAACTTCACGTTCACCTCATCAAAAAGAACTCGTTTACCGAATTGGAGCGAAAGATTATTTACCTGGATCATGGGATTTGCAAATTTGGAGTGCAAAGGTAACCACGAATTTCACGAATTCAGCGATTTACATGAATTTATTTAGCTTGAGAGATTTGTTTACCACATAGGCATAGAGGAAGCACAGAAAAAAAGCTATCGATTTGATAGTAAAGAGGATAAGGATATATACCTATTCATTCAGCCTAAGATCTTTGAACTTTGCACTACCTAGAAGCAAAGACATCTCTATGCCCTATGTGCCAATTTGGTAAAAGCTTACTTATTCATCCACACCAGATTGCGCGAATAAAGCAGAATGAAGATGCCTGAGATCAATAAATTCCAGATCACTACGAAATTTGGGATATCTACCGGTTCGACAAACAAATAGATATTTCCAATGGACATGAGTGAGTAGAGAATATACAGATGAAAACCAAGCTTTCTTCCTTGCCACATAAAAAACACACCAACAAAACCAATGGCGATCACGAGGATAGAGACCAACGCAACAGCATAGAAATGATCATTCAATGATTCATTCATGCGCTGCATCTGCTCGAACAAATTTGCCAGATCGGTCATACCTGATGAACGCATTTCCTCAGAGGATTCATAAAGCTCTGCTCTCGTCTCAAGCATTTCTTCGTCACTCACGGGACCTGAGATTGTGGAGAACAAAGTTGCTATACCTGATACTCCGATCGAAACAAAGCTCAATATACATAAGACTTTCAAAAAGGTCGGACGCTTCGGGTCTTCCTTGATCTCTATGGGTTCAATGATCTCATCCATCATACGTTCAATAATTTAATGATTTTACAAATTCAATGCTGTCCGCTATTTTCGGGTGCATATATCCATCCTGCTCAGTAAAAGCAACCTTCATCCTGTAATCAGTGAATAATCTTTCAATGTGCTCTGAAGAA
>JBKCAB010000054.1:0-2420 GCA_046307935.1 Bacteroidota bacterium
CATTTGCACCAGTCTCTCTTCAGCAACATGAGGAGCCGCAACGATCTCCGGATAAGCTCCATAAATAATCCGATGCTGCAGGTTGTTTTCTACTTCAGGGAGCGAGAGGTGCTTTGCAATTTCATAAAAACTCAAAGGATAGAGCCTGTATTCGAGGTGTTGCTGCTTCATGGCTTCCACCAGCACCTCATCCATATCGGGTCTGAAGGAACAACTGAGAACAAGCGTTGAGCTGAGCACTCCAGACAGCACCATCTCGATAATTTCCTGCAAGTTCTCCAGGTACTGAGCCTCTTCGATTACGATGTATTCTGCATTTCCCATTAGAAGAGTGATATTGTCGGCCGTCGTTCTCTGAAGGGTTTCCCTCAACTTTTTGTCAGACATAGTGAACCAGGCCTGACGTTCACTGATGGGATCAAGAACGGATTGGATCAGGGTTCGCTTACCACATTTCCGCGGTCCGCTGATGAGCACAACCTTTTGTTCTTTTAGGCTGACAGCTAACTTATCCGCGATAATTCTGGGTATCATGAAATGTGTTTGCCTAAAAATATCACTTTAGTAGTCGGTTTTCCTGATCATTGCGAAAATTTACTCGAACCACACATTATTAAAGAACTGCTGCGGTCGGTTTGAATTCATAAACTTATTTCCGCCATAGGCTTTGATCACGATATGGTAATGTTCATTCTGCATAACACGCACCCATTGATATCCTTCCGGATAGGCATCTGCGATCCCTTCATAAAGCTCCGTGCCGTCTTCCAGTAATTTGTAGGCATAGTTCGAAGCTGACGGACTGGGTATGTAAATATCGGCCAGATCCTTCAATGTGAGTTCCTCACTCTTTGGAAAGACATCCAGCGCATAGGTGTTCCCTTGCCCGAATTCCCTGTACAGCAGGGAGAAATGTCCATCCGATCGGACATCTACATCCGGTTTACCCGGAAAATTAGCCATGATACCGATTGCCTCATTCGTGTATTTGTAGTTGCGCAGGGAACGAACTTTTTCCTTTTCAGCGATTGGAACTTCCGTATAAACAGCTTCTACGTTGCGGACACGGTACCCTTTCTTCCTGAGCAGACTGATCACCCCCTCATCTCCTGCAAGATGGCCTGCACCGACCACACAGAAAAGCGCTTCGGACCTGAGGAGAGAATCGATGCCGTCCGTCATCTTGTAATTTCGTTCTACAATGATCTGTTCATACGATCCGGGATACACACTGAGGTTTACCTTCATGACCTTGTCCAAAGCCTTGATGTCGCCGTCTAGGTAGAGCTCGATCATCTTTTCCTGAACCAATTGAGAAGCCACATAATTGATCCGCTCAGCATCGGGCATCACAACATCAGTCAATACATTGAGCTGATCTTCAACAGACTCCAAGGCATAAAAATCTTTACCCGCTTTCAGGCAGTAGTCCTGAAACCAGGCATCGAGGAACTGAGGCATACCGTTCTCGTCACCGTACATGGTGCGGGATGCACGACCGGAACCGGTGTAGGGGCGACCATCGATGTCGAACAACAGATCGACCTCTTCTTTCCGGGTATCCAGCTTGCGGAAAAGTGAAAAGATATCGGTTTCCAATGCAATGGCCGAACAGCGATCCAAGGCAACATAAACAGAATCCTGCATGACAAAAAGGCGCTTATCGTTCGCATGAAGGCTTCCGTAGAGGTAGGATTTGTTCTTCAGGCCATTGCCCGTGATCTCCCAAAGCAGCTCATTCTTTTCTTCAGTCACCTGAAGAAAAGCATAGGCCGGATAAAGCAAGATCAATAAAATGGCAGTTCTTCTCATGTACTTTACAAAGTTACTTCATTTGATCAAAGGTCAGCTTATGATCCGCTCAATATGATCATCCCCAAAGGCATATGGAATATACGCCAGGGAAGGGATTTCCTTTGTTAGTATTAAAGGTGCTTTCGTGCCTATTGAAATCCGCCCATGAGTGCCTGACAATCTCATCGCATAGGCCGCATTGATGGTCAGTGCATTCAGTGCCTCTTCCGGTGTCATTTTCATTTTAACGCAGGCTAAAGACCACACGAACAGCAGGTTGCCACTAGGAGTTGTTCCCGGATTGAAATCACTGGCAAGCGCAACAGGCAGTCCACTGTCGATCATTCTTCGGGCATCACTGTAGGGTATCCCAATAAAGTGAGAACAACTCGGGAGCAAGGTAGGCATGCATCCGGAATTCTTCAGCGCACTGATGTCGTCCTCACAGATCTCTTCAAGATGATCTACCGAAAGGGCGCCCATTTCAACCGCTTTTCGGATCCCACCGAGGATCGTGAACTGGTTGACATGCACCTTGGGGATCAAACCGTATTGTTTGCCGGCTTCGAGGAGCTGTTCCATTTGTTGAACGGAAAAGTAATTGGTTTCGCAGAACACATCGATGA
>JBKCAB010000055.1:0-1840 GCA_046307935.1 Bacteroidota bacterium
AGGCGATCAAAGTGGCAGCCCGCGCGGCAGGCAATGACTTTTTCAATCGTTTCGATTCGACCGATATTCCTGATGAAAATCACCTGATCGATCAAAGCACGGATTTTAGATACGCCAAGAGGATAGATGGGCTGTTGAGGATCTATGAACGTCTCACTGAAACGGTCAGCTCTATTTTAAAGCATGGAAACATTCCGTTAGTTATCGCTGCAGATCATGGCTCAGCAGGAGGAACTGTTGCCGGTATCAGAAAAGCTTATCCGGAAGCGAAATTAGGAATAGTGTGGATCGATGCGCATGCTGATATTCATTCCCCATATACCACGCCTTCCGGAAATTTACACGGAATGCCTGTAGCAACGATATTGAATTCAGACAATAAAAGGGCAGGAGATAATGCGCTTGACGACAGTTCAGTTGAAGCATGGGAGACCTTGAAATCCTTCGGCGTGAAAGGTCCAAAGATGCTTCCTGAGCATTTGGTATATGTGGCTGTAAGGGATACCGAACCGGAGGAGGATTCGATCATGGAAGAGTTATCGATCAGAAATTTTCGTGTTGATGAAGTAAGAAGTTTGGGTGTCGAAAATACAATGCAATGTATCTTCGATCGTCTGTCGGATTGTGATCTGATCTATGTTTCTTTCGACGTAGATTCAATGGATCCGGATCTGACTTCTTACGGAACGGGTACGCCGGTTAAAGGTGGTTTGACGGAAGAAGAAGCTGCTGGAATTCTTGAAGGATTGGCGCTTGATGAGCGCACCCGATGCATGGAGTTCGTGGAAGTGAATCCTTGTCTTGACGAAAAAAAGAATAAAATGGCCGAGGTGACATTCGGATTGATCAAAAGAACGGTGTCAGCACTTCAAAACAGAGGGTAATTTGAATGGAACAATTGGTTAAAGAGCATTTGCTCAAGCATGGGGAAGAACTTTTCGGGGACAAAGTAAGTGTGGAGATGATCCAGTTCCAGAAAACCCGAAAAGATGTGGAGGGTGACCTGACGCTGGTCCTGTTTCCGTTTGTGAAGCTGATGAAAACGAGTCCGCAGGAGATTGGTGCGAAGATCGGTGAGCTCTTACTGCGCGAATGCTCGTTTATTGAGAAGTACGAAGTTGTAAGTGGGTTCATGAACATAGTGCTTAATAGGCAACATTGGCTGTCGTCTTTAGAACAGATCGACCAGGATCCTGATTTCGGTTATGCAGAGCCGGGATCCAAGCCGCTGATCATGGTGGAGTATTCATCTCCAAATACCAATAAGCCTTTGCACTTAGGGCATTTGCGCAATAATTTCCTTGGGTATTCGGTATCTGAGATCCTCAAAGCCAATGGGCACAAGGTGATAAAGACGCAGGTAATCAACGATCGCGGGATCCATATCTGTAAAAGTATGTTGGCTTGGGAAAGATTTTCTCCAGTCAATTCAAAAGGGGAGCGTGAAACACCGGAGAACACCGGTTTAAAAGGTGATAAACTTGTAGGTAAATACTACGTCGAGTTCGACAAGCATTTCAATGCGGAAGCAAAAGCGATCATTGCTGATTGGGATGCTGGTAAAATGGAGGGTTTTCCTACTGAAGTGACGGCCGAATTCACTCGTCTGACGGAGGCAAAGGCTGGGAAAGACGAAAAAGCAATACAGGGTATCGATGATAAGATCAAGGACCTCGCCAAGAACCAGACGTCCATTCTGCGCGATGCGAAGGAGATGCTCGTGAAATGGGAGGCGCGTGATCCTCAGGTTTATCTACTCTGGTCGACCATGAACGGTTGGGTATACGAAGGTTTCGATGTAACCTATAAGGCAATGGGCGTGGATTTCGATAAGCTGTAC
>JBKCAB010000056.1:0-4345 GCA_046307935.1 Bacteroidota bacterium
ATCAGAAGTTGATTAATCTGGAAATCCATTATATAGTGAAAGACAAGATTGAAGTTTTTTTTATTTACCTGAATAAATAAAAAGTAAAGAAGAAGATAAGGTAATTGATTCTTTATTTGAAACAAAACCAAAGGTAGAAAAAACAAAAGGGGCATTTAGTTGCCCCTCCCATAAAGTTTTGTGCGATTTATCGATTGAGCGTCACATTCCCGTGCCCAGTAAGCTCAGTTCCATTGATACCTTTGGCGTAGTACTTAAAGAAATAGGTGCCTTCTTCTGCATCCTTTCCATTCACCGTACCATCCCAACTGTCGTTAATGCCATTTACTTCACGCATCTCATTCCCCCAACGATTGAAGATACTGATCTCCAGTGTTTCCACATACTGAGATGCAATAAAGAAGACATCATTGGTGCCGTCACCATTCGGTGTAAAGACGTTCGGAACATGAATGATCGGATCCGGGAACGGAATTACGATAATATCCAGAGAGCTGGAATCGGTACAATATCCATTGTCTGCAATCAGGTATACCGTATATGTTCCGGGACTACCATACGTTGCATTTTGACCGGCAGTGGTCGAAACAGACGCGAGCTGACCATTTCCAAATACCCAAACATAACTGCTCGCATCCTGGGATTCATTCGTGAATTCAACCGTTAAGCCAGGATATCCTGTAAGACTGTCCGCTGTAAAATCAGAAACCGGAGGATTCAGTAGAGTTACCGTAAGCTGATCGGTATTGACACATCCGTTCACATCCGTTCCGCTGACAGTGTAGGTTCCTGAGGCAGCAGGCACGAAAGGCTGACCATCAACAGCGCCGCCACTCCAGGTGTAAGAGGAACCATTCGAACCTGTCAAGGTCACTGACTCACCCTGACATAGAGTGATATCAGCTCCAGCGTTGATAGTTGGCAAGGGATTGACCGTAACTGTGAAGCTCTCCGTTGAACTGCATAATGCAGAGAAGAAAATATCATCCAAGCCAAAATCGTTTCCTCCTACCGCCGTATTCTGGTTCACAATGCATATAGTTGCCGACGTAGCACTTCCGGAGTTCCAAGTTGAATAGAACTCATCCCATTCTCCGGTGAACAAAGGTGCCGTAAAAGGAGTACCGATCGTGTTTCCGTTGATACTGAACTGAAGAACCGCCGGTGAACCTACTGCCAAGGTGCTTACCCAGGTTGAAAAAACATAATCCGTATTTGGCTGCACCGTGACCGTTTGACACCAGACCGAAGTGTTAGGTGTTCCGGAGCCGTTCACGACCATGAAATTTCCTGTTCCCGTTGTATGATCAATACCTGTAAAACCCGGATGCGTAAGATTTGCATCGGTTGTCACAAAATAAGTGCTTTCAGGCTGAGTATCTGCACTGAGTGAATAATCACTGCTGAAACCAACGGCTCCACCAGAGAAATCGCCGTTGATCACCGAATTGGCACTCACTGAAAATCCGGTAACTTCATAAGTTGTCGTGGTGGTTGGGCAAACATCCTGTGAAGTTCCCAAAGGATCTGTGATATCCGGAGATGGCGCCCATGTGTAGAAATCTGCACCGCTCACTTCAAGCGTCGTGCATTCACCCGAACAGATGGCTTGGTCACCTGTGATCGACACAGCAGGATTTGGAAATACCGTAACAGTTATGTCATCAGAATCCGAACAACCATTTTCAGTTAGCGTCAAAGTGTAAGTAGTGGTAGCCGATGGACTGGCGGATGGATTCAGCACCGTAGCTGATGAAAGACCATTTGAAGGAGTCCAAGCCGGACTTCCCGTTCCACTCGCTAATAGAACTGTCGCCCCATCCGCGCAAATGACCGCATCAGCACCAGCGTTAACGATTGGTAGCGGGTTCACCGTTATTGTGGTGTTTGCTGTGCCCGAACAGCCGTTCGCATCCGTGTAATCATAAGTGATGGTTTGCGTGCCAGCGGAAGGATCAAAGGAATTGCCCGTAACACCCGTTCCGGAAAACACACCACCCGGGGGAGTTCCGGTAAGTACCACATTTGCTCCATCAATACAAACTGGACTGTATGTGCCAGCACTTGTTGAAGATGGATCAACAACGGTAATGGTAGCAGTAGCTGTATTCGAACAGTTATTTCCATCAGTGTAGCTGTAAGTAACGGTTTGAGTTCCAACAGACGGATCAAAAGCACTACCTGTAACACCAGCTCCTGAGAAAGTTCCGCCAACTGGCGAACCTACAAGATCAATGTCTGCAGCATCTGAACAGCTAACAGGATAGGTTCCTGCATTTACAGTTGGCAAAGGATTTACAGTGACAACCACCTCATCTGCATCAGTACAACCCCCATCGACGGTATTGGTGACTGTCAAAGTGTAAGTGGTGGATTGAGGTGACGAACCTGTATTGGTCAGCGTCACAGTAGGCTGGGCAGTGGTTGGATCGCTCAAACCCGTTGCTGGCGACCATGAATAACTCATATTGGCAACAGCCGGAGTCCCGATGTTGGCATTGGCACCCGTACAGAAGCTAACGTCGCTTCCCGCATCGGACACTGCAGTACAGCACGTTTGAACAAAAGCTGTAACCTCGCTATTTGTGCAGTTTACTGATCCGTATGATATGTTAGCTGTCAGTGTAAAATTGGTGGTGCCGGTCGGAAGATTTGTCACAGCAGGAGTGAGACTTGTGGATGCATTTGGGATCGAAACAGCCGGTACTGATGACCATAGGTAGGATACATTCGCATTGATCGTGATCGGTGTTGTAAGATTTGGAGTGATCGGCACCTGAAAAATTGAGGCTACCCCCTGTGAACACGAATTATCATTGATCGCCGAATTGATGGATCCCGAAGTGTAGGATATCGTTGTTGGGGAACCACAAAACGAAGTCAAGTTCGAAAATGTCAGAGTTGCATTAGTGAGAGCGCCGACATCTGCTCCGATGCAATCAAAGATCTGCACCCGCCAACCGCCTTCAGCTGCGTTACAGCCATAGAGCGGACTCCAGTTAATGGTAGTATTATTTCCGTATGCACTTGCATAACCCGAATAGGTTCCTGTTAAAGGTGCTCCTGCAGTACACGGGCTAATGTTGCCGACAAGGTTGGTAGTAAAACAAAGGTTATTCACGTTATTCCCACTGTTACAACAACATCCGTTCAACGCATTGATCAGCTGCGGGTGCGGCATAAGAGTAACAATAGGACTACCGCATGCAGCCGGACCGATCAGGTAGAATCCAAGATCGGATACATAGGTGTGATTAGCGGAAAAACAAACTGTTATCGTTGTGGCTGGTGTGATGATAGACTCAGGCGGTGGCGGATTGTAATAAGTAAAGCTACCATTTGCATTGATCGTCCCGGATAATCCGGTTGCATTGCAAGCCGATGGGTTGTTTGAGGCGGTCACATCGCTATTCATGTTCCACACCCAAGCAATGTAACAACCAACAAGATTATTTCCAGCGTCATAGATCTGAACACGGTAACCATCACTAGGCAAGTTGTTTATGGTGGAACTGGTTCCGGTCTGGGTCACGTAAGGAGTCCACGAGAAATTAGTCTGGTCGTGAAAAAACCAATTAAACGTATAAGGAGCTGAGCCGGATGGTGCATTGGCAGTTAGTGAAGCTGTGTTGTTCGAAAGGCCGTCCGCACACCAGATGTATATCGGATCATTCTGAGCACCACTTGTATAGTTGGTTGTTGTGCTACCCGAATTTCCGTTTGGGGTGATCTGAGAAAGTATCGAAAAGGTAATGAAGAAACTGAAGGAAAGCGCGACAATCTTGTTTATGGATATTTTCATGGAAGTGGTGTGCTTTTAATTATTGGATTCTAATTCCTTCAACCTGATTTCCAGCTTCGAAAGCTGTTCGTCATAATCCTGCAACTCTTTTGCAGAACAATTCTCCAACTTTTTAACCTTGATATATTCAATGACCTCACGAATTTGTTGAACAGTCCAGTTATCCGACGCATTGACTTGAACAGGTGTTTCGGTCGATACAACAACAATACCTTCTACTCCAACGGATTCATGAATTACCACACCGTTCTCCAGAACCTGAATTTTAGTCTCATTCCCCGCGATGGATTGTGCGTGCGCATCGCAAAATGCCATGAGGACAAAGAATATGGCTACGCTTGATATCGTCTTATTCATATTTTCAAAATAGTCACGTAAATTTAGACGTAATTATGGAAAACATAGTTGCAGTCAGTGTTGTTTTATCAAAAACGATCACATCATGAACCAAACCATGCATTGGTTGTTCAAAATTTAAATTCAGTTTTTTTAGATTGGTGTAAAAGTGGTATTTTTGAAACTCAAAACTTATCTATTTATAAT
>JBKCAB010000057.1:0-663 GCA_046307935.1 Bacteroidota bacterium
TTCAGAAAACAGCGTTGGAGTAGCTCAGTCAGTGCTGCGCGACTGGTCAAACGATAGACTTCCGTCAGATACATCAGATCCGCAATTACTTTCTCTTCCGATGGCAGCAGGCTCGTACGTTGTTTTTCGGCAGGAAAAACAATTCCCTCAAATTCGTTTTCAGGATCTTCCATGGTACTATGAATTAGGTGATCAAATTGAGATTTTCTAAAGGTATTGATCAGCAAGACGAACCAGAAATTCGATCTCTTCCCGACCATGTTTCCAGGCATATCCGCTTGTTCTGAAAAGTCCAAGTGACTCATCTACCGGGTAGATCGTGGAAAATTGTGAACTCATATTTTCGGATGAGGTACTCAACACGGTCATGTCGCGCGAAAAATAATACTCCCACCATTCATCTATCGATTTGAATTCGCGTTCTAAAAGTGCTTTATAAGTGTCTTTTCGGGCTTCTATATGAGAACGGTTGATACCCATTCTCGACACCTTTTTAAATCCATGAGAAGCAAATAATTGAAGTGCCTCATGCGTAATTCCCGTAACCCTCCAAGGATTGGTCTGGTTCGCGAAAAGATAGGTTAGAAAGGCGAGCTTTGTGTTCAAAGGCGCTTCCATCGTTTTGATCACTTGATAGTCGTGAAAGATCTGTTCTCTTGTCAT
>JBKCAB010000058.1:0-1159 GCA_046307935.1 Bacteroidota bacterium
CACGCAAACTTTCAGCAGGATCTTCCCCAAGAAATCGGTTCGCTTTTGTCAGATCAACGACCATTCAGAAATTAAAGAACAGCTGATCGGAAGCTATTCCTCCTACCGTTTCTTCCAGGATCAAACGATCAGGAAGGGACAGTTCTTCGGGATCAGAGATCGACGCGGCGAGCTCATTGCTTTTGCACGCGCAATGGAAGTTAATTGGACGATCATACAGTTGCCCGGAAAAATCGGAAAGCCGCTGTCGAGGATCATTCCATATATCCCATTCATAAACAGGTTATTGCGCCCTAAAAAACACACCTTCCTTGCAGCCGATGCGGTGTGGCTGATACACAATGACCCCGCCTTGCTCGAAGAACTCTTTTCATCATTACTGGCGGAGAAAAAGCTTAATCTTCTGATCTGGTGGACAGATGAGCGAGATCCGGTTTCAAAGCCGATCAGAAAAAAAGTACGTTGGGGACTTTTAGATAAAATTGTTGGTCGCACCCCGGTAGATGTGATGATCAAGTCCCGGGATGGCACCCTCCTCAGTGACAATAAACCGGTGTTTGTTTCTGCTTACGATATGGTTTAGTGTAATGAACAGGGAACATGGAGTAAAGAACGAAGAGTAAGGATTCGAATCAATGAAAAGATCACTATACTACTTCAAATGTCCCTTGTTCTTCCTTCTGAGTATATTTGCTTTATGAAATTCCTCATTGTTGGACTTGGAAATCCGGGAGATAAATACGCCGAAACACGGCATAATATCGGTTTCAAGGTAGTTGAGGCGCTTGCTAAGGAATTTGGTGAAGGTTTTTCCTTGAACAGAGGTGCAGCGGAGACCTGTGAGGTGAAGTTCAAAGGCCGTACACTCATACTGATCAAGCCGGTGACTTATATGAATCTTTCCGGAAAAGCCGTTAATTATTGGTTGCAGGCGGAAAAGATCCCAAAAGAGAACCTGTTGGTGATCACGGATGATATAGCACTTCCTTTTGGAGTATTGCGTATGAAAGGTAAAGGCAGTGACGGCGGTCACAACGGACTCAAAGACATTCAAGCCACGTTACAAACCCAAGAATATACTCGTCTCCGTTTTGGTGTGGGCAATGACTTCGGCAAGGGCCAACAAGCTGATTATGTATTGGGGGAATGGAAACCCGAA
>JBKCAB010000059.1:0-6690 GCA_046307935.1 Bacteroidota bacterium
GTATACGCGACCCGAGATTTTCCCCATCTGGGCAAAGAATGTAAAGGAAAGTACGGCAAAAGAAAATAGTAAAATCTGTTTCATTGATGCTTTGTTCAGTTGATCTAAACAACCACTTTGCCCAGTAATTGTTCAAAAAAAAAGACCTTTTTCAAGGTCTTGGTATCTAATCTTTAGGGATCTCGTCTGTCCTAATCCACTCTTGGGTCCGGAAAAAAGGACCTATGTAGCCACGAACGTTCAATTTATCCGTATTGCCTGAATCCAACCAGATCTTCACTGTATAAACCTTTCCATTTTCAGGGTCCACGATAGTTCCATCGTACCATTCTTCGCCATCCCACTTCAGATTTCGGACGATCTGTAAACCAACAAGCGGTTTGTTCTTTCGATCATCAGTACACTTTGTGCACTTGGGATTTGGCTCCCTTCCTTCCCTCGGGAAAAGGTAAAGGATCTTACCATACATTTTACCATCCACTTTGTAGAGCTCCACAATGGATTTCTTTTTACCGGTTTCATCATCGATCGTAATCCACTTTCCAGTACATGTCTGTGAAAATGAAGAATTTAGCAGCAAAAGGCTAAAACATAAAATGATCATTCTACTCATAGTGCTGTTATTTTGTTGTGTTAGTATGTGCTAAATTAACAAAATTCTCAAGTATCTGTTTGCCAAATTTAGTCATGATACTTTCAGGGTGAAACTGGATACCATACACCGGTAGTGTGACATGATGAAATGACATCAGCGTGCCATCTTTAGAATATGCATCGGCTATCAAGCATTGTGATTCGCTGATATCGCATCCCCAACTGTGATACAAGCCTGCCTGGAATGGAGTTTCTAAGCGAAAGAATAAAGGTGATTCTCCTTTTACCGATATGTCAACCTGTACACCGTGCATGACTGTTCCCAGATTAAATAGTTTACCATTGAAAAATTCTGCTATGCCTTGCATACCAAGACATATGCCAAGAATAGGTTTCTTTAAATGATACATCGCGATTATCTCATTCATGGAATTTGTTTCTGAAGGTAAACCCGGTCCGGGAGACAATATGATCCTGTCAAATTCCTCTAACATCGAAATATCAAAATCTCCGTCGCACAGCACGGTGCATTCCAACTCGGAGGAATTCAGATAATGTGCCACATTGTGTGTAAAAGAGTCCTTGAAATCAACCAGTGCTATTTTCATTGTGGAATTTCTCTACTTTTGTCGGGAAGTCAAATGTAAGCATTGGCCCAGAGAAATGAAAACCATCGATTAAATCAATCCGAACGATGAAAAAAGCAATACATATTCAGGGGGCACCTGCACCGATCGGACCCTACAGCCAGGCCATTCTGGTTGACAGTACTTTGTTTGTTTCTGGACAGATCCCGATCGATCCCTTTAGTGGCCAGTTGGTAACAGCAACGATTGAAGATGCGACAAAGCAGGTCATGGAAAACATAATTGCCCTGTTAAATGCAGCAGAAATGCGAATAGATCACGTTGTTAAATGCAGTATCTTTTTGAAAAGCATGGACGATTTTGCTGCAGTGAACGCAGTGTATGCCGGCTTCTTCACAGCTACGCCACCTGCCAGAGAAACCGTACAGGTTGCAAAATTGCCATTGGACGTCCCGATAGAGATCTCTTGCATTGCCATGCGTTGATTGAACTGTTGAAGTCAAACATTTTACTCATTGAACGATCCATTTCCATATAAGATCTCTGTTATAATTGTCAATTACAACGTTGAATTCTTTTTGGAGCAGTGTCTGAACTCAGTCTACAAAGCGCTTGAACATGTTACTGGGGAAGTATTTGTCGTCGACAACAATTCGATCGATGGTTCCGTGGAGATGGTAAATAAAAAATTCCCAAACGTTCACCTGATCGAAAACAAGGAAAATGTTGGATTTTCACGCGCAAACAACCAAGCAATAAGAATTTCCAAAGGCAAATATGTCTTGTTGTTAAATCCGGACACTGTAGTTGAAGAAGATACCTTTTCCAAAGTTGTATCCTTCATGGATGATCACCCTAAGGCCGGTGCACTCGGTGTTCGCATGCTTGATGGCAAAGGTAAATTCTTGCCGGAATCGAAAAGGGGCTTACCTACTCCATCGGTAGCATTTTTCAAGATCTTCGGTCTATCTCGTCTTTTTCCGCGTTCAAAGGCATTTGGCAAGTACCACCTGGGTTACCTCAGTGAATTCGATATCAACGAGGTGGATATATTGAGTGGTGCTTTCATGCTGATGAGAAAAGACGCACTCGATAAGGTGGGGTTGCTGGATGAAGATTTTTTCATGTACGGTGAGGATGTGGATCTTTCCTACAGAATTCAGAAAGCGGGTTACAAGAACTATTATTTTCCGGATACCCGAATCATCCATTACAAAGGTGAAAGCACGAAAAAAAGTTCGGTGAATTATGTTTTCGTTTTCTACAGAGCGATGGCCATTTTTGCGGGAAAGCACTTTTCAGAGAAGAACGCCTCCGTGCTTTCATTCCTCATCAATATTGCAATTTATTTTCGTGCCTCCATGGCCATAATGGCCCGTTTCGTTAGAAGTTCGAGCCTTGCTCTTGCAGACCTCTCCTTCCTTATTGGCGGCATGTACCTCATGACGAATTACTGGAAAGTTAACGGCATTGAATTTCCGGCAGATTTGATCGCTTATGCGATTCCGATGTATGGGGTGATCTGGTTGATCTCCGTTCTTTTCAGTGGAGGTTATGACCAGCCTGTTCGTATGAGAACATATTTTACAGGAGTGGCTTGGGGCCTGATCTTCATACTCGTTATATATGGCCTTTTGCCAAAAGAATGGCAATTTTCCCGTCTCTTCATTCTGATCTCAGCCACTTGGGTATCACTCTATTATTTAGTCTCGAGATTTTATCTGCATTTCGCCGTTGGCAGGCGGTTTTCGTTGGCGCCGATCAAAAATAAGCGGTTCGCAATTGTGGGAAGTTCGGATGAGTTCAAAAGGATCTCTGAATTATTGAAGCAAACCGGGTCCAGACTAGATGCTATTGAAATGGTGAGCCCAGGAAATGAGAAAGAGCCTGGGGCGGTTGGAACGATCAACCAGCTGGACCAGATCGCACACATTTGCCATATCAACGAGATTATTTTCAGTGCAAGAGACAATACTGCTGGAACGATCATTCACTGGATGAGCGCAATCCCCTCATCACGGATCGATTTTAAAATAGCACAACCAGAAACGATGTTCCTGATCGGTTCCAATTCAATAGAAACTGCGGGTGATCTATATGTGTTGAACATCAACTCTATCAGCAGGCAAGAGAAGATCAGAGCCAAACGAACTTTGGACTTGCTGCTTTCGATCGTGCTGATTTGTTCATCTCCATTCATTCTATGGGTATTCGGACGAAAAACTTCTTTCCTTTCGAATCTTTTCAACGTTATGAAAGGTTCCCGCACGTTCGTCGGATATTGTTTATCCGATAACGACCGAAACATGGAACTTCCGAGAATCAAAAAGGGAATTCTTACCCCAATGGACGTAATATCAATCCAGGATGAAACACTCGCGGACAAAATGAATTTGATCTATGCACGAGATTATTCAGTACGAAAGGATATTTCTATCTTGTGGAAAGCATGGCGAAAGCTGGATAGATAATTGATTAGCCTACCTTGTAAGAATTGTTTTTTACTTTATTTTTGTACCCGTTTTTAACATCTTATAATACACTTGTCGTATGGCACAAATTGAGATCAGATTGCCCAAAATGGGAGAAAGTGTTACCGAAGCTACCATCACCAACTGGCTCAAAAACATTGGTGATACAGTAGAGATCGATGAACCGCTGGTCGAGGTTGCAACCGATAAAGTTGATAATGAATTACCCTCAGAAGCTGCCGGAGTCCTGGTGAAAAGATTGTTTGAAAAGGACCAGGTAGTTCAGGTTGGTGAAGTGATTGCTATCATTTCCACCGATGGAGATGCTCCTGAAAACGAAAATAAACCGGCTAATCAAGGTGAGCTCGTTGCTCAGGTCGAGAAAACGATCGATACCGTGATCGCTTCCACCAATGGCACTGTATCAGTTGAAAAAAACGGTCAATCTGGTAAATTCTACTCCCCGTTAGTTAAAAGTATCGCTGAAAAAGAAGGCATCAGTTTCGCCGAGCTCGATACGTTATCCGGAAGTGGTCAGGCAGGAAGAGTGACCAAGAAAGATATTCTGCACTATGTAGAAAACAGAGGAACCGAAACCAAGTCAAATACCAAGACCGACATCAACACCCTTCCAGAAACAAAGCCCGCGGTATCAGCGCCAAGCGAAAACACCTCTCTTGGTCACATAAAGGGACCTGTTGTTATCCCAAATCCAGGTGATGAGATCATCGAAATGGACCGTATGCGCAAGCTGATCGCAGAGCACATGGTGATGTCCAAGCACGTTTCTCCGCATGTCACATCATACGTTGAAGCCGATGTAACGAACATTGTTGAATGGAGGAATAAGGTGAAGAAGGACTTTCTGAAAAGAGAGGGCGAGAACATTACTTTTACCCCGATTTTCATTGAGGCAATAGTAAAAGCCATCAAGGATTTTCCGATGATCAATGTTTCCGTAAGCGGTAACACGATCGTTAAGAGAAAAGACATAAACGTTGGAATGGCGACTGCACTGCCTTCCGGGAATCTAATTGTACCGGTGATTAAAAATGCAGACAGGCTCAATTTGGTCGGCTTGACCAAATCAGTGAATGAATTGGCGAACAATGCCCGAAACAATAAACTAAAACCGGAAGATATTCAGGGAGGAACTTTTACGGTAACAAATGTTGGTTCATTCGGCAATGTAATGGGCACGCCGATCATCAATCAGCCCCAGGTAGCCATTATGGCTGTTGGAGCTATTCGTAAGATGCCTGCTGTTATTGAAACACCACATGGGGATTTTATTGGAATACGTCACAAGATGTTCCTTTCACATTCCTACGATCACCGTGTAGTGGACGGATCGCTCGGTGGACAATTTGTTCGCAGGGTAGCTGATTATCTTGAACAGTTCGACATCAACCGAGAGCTTTAAAAGGCTTCGTTCGATATAATAACAACCACATGAAAAAGATCCTTCAGCTAATCACTGTTGGCCTGCTTCCTTTTATCAGCACCGCACAACTTACGGAGCATGAAGTTCGCCAAATGACACAGACCGCCGATGAACAGCAATTGGTAGTAGAATGTTCAAGAATGCTTCAAGAGAACTATTTTTTCTTTGCTGAGATCGTTGCAGACCGATTGTTGCAGATCGATCCGCAAAACCCGAACTACCACTACAGAAAAGGATACATCGTTCTTGACTCCCGACAAGATTTCGTTACTGCGATGCCATACCTCATGTATGCCACCAAAAAAGTCATCCGTAACTATGATATGTATTCTGCGAAGGAAGATGGTTCCCCTACCGATGTTTACTACCACCTTGCCAGATGCTATCACCTTGATGAACAACTGGATAAGGCATCAGATTTCTACAAGCAATTCATCAATGAGTCAGCTGAAAAATCAGAGCTAGTTCCAAAGGCAAAATTGAGACTTCTGCAATGTGATGTTGCAAAAGATCTCATTGCCAATCCGCGTTCTGCTCAGGTAAAGAATATCGGTAAGGAAGTGAATTCGGTGTACCCGGAGTATTCTCCGGTAATCTCACTTGACGGAACAGCTCTGTATTTTACCTCAAGAAGACAATGGGAAGATCAGTCCACAGATGATTATCGCGACCAGATGTTGAACCAATATCCGGAAGATATTTATTTGAGTTACATCAATGACAGCAGCAATTGGTCCAATCCATCACGACTTGGCTTTTGTGATGGTAGACTTAACGAAGCTTCTGTTACCGTTAGTGCCGATGAGCGCACCATCTACACATACGAAGACAGAACCGGATCGGGCGATATTTATTTTTCTGATTTCAAACAAAATGTATTCTCTTTTCTGAAATTCTTCGGAGTTAAAGGTGTGAACACAAAATATTGGGAAACACACTGCACGGTAACGCCGGACGGTCAACAGCTCTATTTTTCTTCAGACCGACCCGGAGGTTTGGGTAAAAGGGACATTTACAGGATCGTTAAACTACCGAATGGAAATTGGAGTGATCCCATTAATCTTGGACCAACTATTAACACAGAGGAGGATGAGGACTGTCCGTTTATTGCAGTGGACAATAGAACATTATATTTCTCGTCGAATGGTCAGACCAGTATGGGAGAATTCGATATTTTCGTGGCCGTCAGAGACGATAACGAGGTCTGGTCTCAGCCCATCAATCTTGGTTACCCCATCAATTCAACCGGAGACGATGTTTTTTATACCACAACAGCCGATGGACTTACAGGATATTTAACTTCATTCAGAAAGAAAGGATTCGGAGAAAAGGACATTTATCAGATCCAAAATGACTACTTGGGAATAAAGAACGCTGCTGTTCTGAAAGGAAGGATCTTTACGTCTGATAACAGCCCTTTACCGGAAGCCACCTTTGTATCTCTATCCTGCTTGAATTGCGATGAAAAAAGTGATATGCAGTTATTTCCCCGACTTCGTGACGGATCTTTTTTCAACACGCTGAAGCCATGCAGGGAATACCGTATCAGTTATTACTTCGATTCTCTTGCCAACGATGTGTTTTCTGAAAATTT
>JBKCAB010000060.1:0-4181 GCA_046307935.1 Bacteroidota bacterium
CACTGATACACATTCATTCAGGACTACGTTGGGTAGCACTGCTTCTACTTCTTTTTGCAGTATTTAATGCGCTTTCAGCAGGGAAAAGTAATGGCTATTCGAAAAAAGATAAATTGATCAACCTTTTTTCTATGGTGATTCTACACGTACAATTGCTCATTGGATTGGTTCTCTATTTTCAATCCGGCAAGGTGAGTTTCGCTGAAGGCTGGATGAAGTCGGAAATGTTCCGATTCTATGGGATGGAGCATTTTCTGGGAATGCTCGTGGCGATCATTGTGGTTACTTTAGGAAGAAGAAAAGCCGAAAACTCGGAGAATCCGTCGGATAAGCACAAAAAGATCGTTGTTTGGTATTCGATCGGTCTTCTTTTGATCATTGCATCGATTCCGTGGCCATTCAGAGAAGCGCTAGGAGGTCAATGGTTCTGACAAAATTCACTCTCTTTTGTTTAGTTTGTCTGACCTTGCTTTCCTGTTCAGGAAAGCAGCAGAATGAACACACCGACGTTTCAACAGTTACTGAAATTAAGGATTTGCGAAAGTCCTCTCTCGCCATGGGCAAGGAACTTTACTTGCAAAATTGCATCGCCTGTCATGGTACAGATGGTAAAATGGGCATGGGAGGTTCAGCTGATCTCACTAAGTCAGTAATGGATACCGCTGAGATCTCCGAAATTATTAACCATGGACGGAAGGGCATGCCTGCTTTCAAGGATATTCTATCGGATGAAGATAAGGTACTTTCCGTAACAGCATTTGTACTTGAACTCAGACAATGATATGGAGGAAAAAGGACACATCACTGTGGATAGTGTGGAGGAGACCTGTGTACTCGTTGGGGTGATCACCTCTGATATTTCAGAGGAAATTGCTCATGAGTACATCGATGAATTGGAGTTCCTTGCAGAAACTGCCGGAGCAGTGACGAAAAAGAAATTCCTTCAGAAGTTACCACACGCCAATCCAAGAACCTATGTTGGTAGCGGTAAGCTAGATGAGATCAGGCAGTATATTCAGGAGAATTCGATCGAGCTGGTGATCTTCGATGATGAGTTGTCGCCTTCACAGCTCAGAAATATAGAGCGTGATCTTCAATGTAAAGTTCTTGACAGGAATATATTGATACTCGACATCTTCGCGAGCCGGGCACGGACGTCCCATGCAAAGACGCAGGTTGAGCTCGCACAACTACAGTATATGTTGCCGCGTCTTACCCGTATGTGGACCCACCTTGAGCGTCAGAAAGGAGGTATTGGTCTGCGTGGTCCGGGTGAATCACAGATCGAAACGGACCGAAGGATCATACAAACCAGGATCGCACTGATGAAGGAACGATTGAAGGAGATCGACAAGCAGATGGCCGTTCAGCGGAGTAATCGGGGACAATTGGTAAGGGTAGCACTTGTGGGGTACACCAATGTTGGGAAGAGTACCCTGATGAACTTGCTATCCAAATCGGACGTATTCGCTGAAAACAAACTGTTTGCTACTCTTGATACCACTGTGCGTAAGGTGGTGATCGACAATCTGCCTTTTCTTTTGACAGATACAGTTGGTTTCATACGAAAGCTACCACACCAGCTCATTGAATCATTCAAATCGACCCTTGATGAAGTAAGGGAAGCCGATCTTTTGCTGCATGTCATCGATATATCTCACCCTAGCTTTGAGGATCAGTATCGCGTTGTCAACGAAACCCTCAGTGAGCTCGACAATAAAGAGAAACCGACTATAATCGTTTTTAACAAGATCGATGCGTATCAACCGGTCGAAAAGGATAAGGACGATCCTTCGCCCCGTACCAAGGAGAATTTTACGCTTGACGAGCTCAAGAAAAGCTGGATGTCAAAAATGGACCACAAGCACTGTGTCTTCATTTCAGCTACCAGTAAAGACAATATCGAAGAACTGAAAAACGTTGTCTACCAGGAAGTAAAGGAGATATTCAAGGTACGTTACCCATACAATGATTTCCTTTACTGAAAATAATTCAGCGGGCCGATAATTTCACCCATTGCTATTGAAATCAGCAATGCATCACTGCCTTACGAGGTGGAGGAACCCATGCCCTTCGAGGAACTGAACGCTTCCGTCGGTTCCAGGCAATCCTTCTACGCGGTACTTCACAAAATAAACGCCATCCTCTGCGAATGCCCCACTTTCCACTTTACCATCCCATGCCGGATTAGGGCCAGAATTTTCGTACACAACATTACCCCATCGGTTCAGAATAGTTAGCTCGATCCGCGTTGTATTCGTGGTGGTTAGGAAGAAAAGGTCGTTCGAATTGTCATTGTTCGGGGTAAAAACATTCGGTACATATACAGTTGGTGCCGGGAACAAGCAGCTTCCATCATCGTAGTTGGCCAGCGGATTGTAGTTCACAGCAAGTGGATTTGTACATCCGCAAATACTTATCGTAACAGGAACATACGCCGTATCAGCACAGTTTCCTTCAATTGCGATCAATCTGATGATCGAATTTTCTGTATAGGTCTGTGTCTGAGGGTTTAAATTGTTCAGAGTGACCTGATTCCCATTTCCAAAATCCCACTCGAAAGTCGATGCGTTCTGACTGTTGTTTGTCAGTAAGACTTGAAGTGGTGAACAACCATCATTCGGATTGGCCTGGAACTGAGCTACCGGTGGTGGTAATATATCAACGAAAACACTGTCATTGGCTTCGCAAACATCATCTGTAACCTCAAAGTAATACCAACCTGATGAAAGGTTCTGCCATACCGAAGCATCCCATGAGTTCGGACTGTTTGGTCCGGGTCCTGTCCAGTTGTAGTTTGGAACTCCAGTAGCCCCCGTAATAACTGCGGAGACAGCCCCTATCGGGGTACAATCTGCCGGGAAGGAAAGCAATGTGTCGACTGCGAGCGTTTGGTTCAAGGTGATTGTCACGGTATCTGTTGCGGAATAGCCGCAAGTATTGGTTGCAGTAATTACATAATCAACGCTTCCCGTAAGTGCTCCCTGAACAGAGGGCAGATAGGCTGAGCCGCCGGTTGAACCATCCGGCCAGGTTATGGTACAGGGTCCGAACAATGCCGTTGCTGAAGCAGTAACCAACACGGAATCATCTGCACAAAGCACCAGTGGATCGGTTTCTGTTATATTGAACGGAATGCTGTCCATAATATAAAGGGTACCCTGAGAAACGATCGTATCGCCGCATTCAGAGATCGTGGTGGCGGTGAGTGTAACGTACTCAGCATTGTCAGGTATTCCATCGAGCGTTGGCGTAAGGTTCAGGATGACAGTATCCACACCTGGCAAAAAAGTGATCGGATTTTGCAGCAAATTGAAGTCCAAACCTTCCGTTGCCGTTCCTTCAACGGTGTAATTAATGATCATCGTATCTGCAAGCTGCGTTTCCGGACGGATAAACAAGAAATTAGCATCTGAGCATCCTTCGTACACAGTGGTATCTCCGGATACCGTGGCAACTGCGATCTGAACAGCTTCAGAGCTAAATGAGTTGGCTTCAAGGAATACTCCCGAATCCCATCCCTGATCCCCCACATTGCAAATAGCCAACTTAATGTGATAAGTTTCACCACATTGAACTGAGGCATTTGCTGTTAATAGGACTGTTGTACCATCATATTGAATAGCCGTTCCATAAGTTGAGCCATTGTCATTAAAAACGTAGTATTGCGTATTGTTTGCATCTCCCACATTATTGATTGTAACAGGTGTGGATGTTCCCGGAATTACAGCTAAATTGGCGCCACCAGCAGGAAATCCACCCAGGGCATATGGTCCGCTTATGCCAGGCCCCCAGAGAAAGAAACCAAATGCATCGTTAAATGTTGAAGGTGAAAATTCAGGATATTCTTCAGAACCAAAAATGTACTTGAAAGAAATCGTATCACCCGCAGGTACAAAATCGAACTCCAAAACTACACCGTTCGTCACTGATCCGGCTGCTATGTCATTTAGGTGTGGGTCAGTACTTACAGACGGAGTTCCAGGTAAACTCACTCCCCCTCCGTTGTTTGGTCCGGCAGCAACAGTTCCGACCCCTGTAGTTAAAAGAACGCCAGAATTAATAGGAAAAGTGGTTCCCGCAGCGTTAAAATATGAAACGTTAGTCTGCACTGCATTCGCCAACGCCGGATTGCCATTGATCGTGATATTCGACGCAGTTACCCCAAAACCCATCAATAC
>JBKCAB010000061.1:0-2059 GCA_046307935.1 Bacteroidota bacterium
TCATAGTACTTTTCGATAACCGACCCTGAATTTTCTGCCGCAAACTTCTTCGCGTCTGTTTCCTTTCTAAATGCCTTGATGTCCTTATCTCCCTTCATCACCACAAAACGACGCAGATAGAACGGTGAACGGCTATCAAACTGCGACTGATCGGCTTCTGCAGAATTCCAATAGGGCCCATAGAGTAGCGGAGCAGAACCGTATTGTTCGCGCTTGAGGTATGCATGTAAAGTGACCAGGTTTTCGGGGTCATTTTCGTCCAATGGTGGGTTGGCATTCGAACGGATCACGATCACGGCAAACGAACCGTAACCGATCAACAGCAAGATCAATCCCATGGTTGCGTTGTAAAGTATCGCGTTGCTTTTTTTGCGCGCGTAGCGGATCAAATAGAGACAGATTCCTACAAGCAACGCAAAGAAAAAGATCATACCTGAATAGAATGGCAGGCCCATTGAATTGCGGAAGTACACCTCGAAAGAGGATGCCATGGATATGGAGCCAGGAATTACACCTTCCTGAATGAATCCGAGAATAACAACACCCGCAACACCGGTGAGCAAGAATCCAGGAAATGTAACCTCTTTAACCGATCTGAAGTAAATCACATAGGCGATCGCCGGAACGACAAGGATACCGAGTAAGTGAACACCAATAGCCAGCCCGAGCATGAACATAATCAACAATAACCAACGGTTCGGCGCAAGCTCAGGGTGCAGTAATCCGTCACTTTGCATAGCCATTTCTTCATCCCATTTCAGGATAGCCCAGAAAATAACTGCGGTAAAGAGCGAGGACATGGCATATACTTCCCCTTCCACAGCAGAGAACCAGAATGAGTCAGAAAATGCATAGGCCAGAGAACCGATCACAGCGCTGCCAAGAATCGCGATCATATCACCATTGCTGAGCTCTTTTTTATCGCGGAGAGCAAGCTTCTTGAGCAAGAGTGTGATCGACCAAAACATGAACAGTATAGTCGCCGAACTTGAAAGTGCAGAGAGACGATTGATCCATACTGCTACATCAACCGGATCGGCGAAGAAGGAAAACAACCTTCCAAGCACCATGAACAAAGGTGCTCCCGGAGGGTGACCTACTTCGAGCTTGTATGCTGCAGTGATATATTCGCCACAATCCCACAAGCTGACCGTATCTTCGAGTGTTATGAAATATACGATGGTAGCGATCAGGAACACCATCCATCCCAGGCTAAGATTTAATAATCTGTAGTTCATCTTTTTCCTTCAGTTTAAAGACCTTCGCGGTCGTTCTTTTTCAGCGTGCTAAACACACCGTTGCGAAATTAAAAATATATGGGCTGCGTCAGGACTCTGAAAAGTGAAAAAATCCAAAATGAAATAACATGGAATTGTGCAAATCTGTTTTTCGGGGGACATTTTTGGCAAAATTCCTTTGAAATTAATTTTCCAGCGTTAACTTTGCGACCATTACTGGCCCATGGTGTAACTGGCAACACGTCTGATTTTGGTTCAGAAGAGTCTAGGTTCGAGCCCTAGTGGGCCAACAAGAGCAGAGCGAGAGTGAGAGCGGATAGCGTCACTCTCGTTTTTTTTGAAATTTAGAGCGAGAAGTTTATTCCGAGCGGAATGAAATGAAGTCGAGGAAAGCTCTATTGGTCAATAAAAGCAGAGTGAGAGCGAAGAGCGTAACTCTCGTTTTTTTGGGATTGGGTGAGGAAACCCCGAAACTGAGCTTGTTTAGGATTTTTTCCGAGAATTATACCTTGGTTGACACGTTCAGCAAAATACTGCGAAATTCATTTTCTTTCCGGTCTATTTAATTCATACCCCGAGTTAGCTCTGATCAAACCGCGGAATGGAAGAAAAATGATCCACGAATACCTTTAAAATAGTAAAAATGGATGCGAAGGCAATCAGTCCTGCTCGTAATCCGAATTCTACGTGGAAAAATTTAAAAAGGAAAAAACCTCCCACAAGGGCTGCATGTATCACTAGAATGCGCAGATCAAAAAAGCTTCGGAGCTTTTCAGGATCGGTTGTTCGACGCTCAGCTTTGATAAAATAAAAATAGATCA
>JBKCAB010000062.1:0-374 GCA_046307935.1 Bacteroidota bacterium
ATTACAGACTTTATTCAGGGAGTAACTGCGAATTATGTGTTTGAACTTGTACGAAAGTGTTATATTCAGTTATTTTGAACAACACAGCGCGTATTCCTATTGTCAAAAATCTACATCTGCAATGCCACGACATATCCTTTCCAAATCCACGTTCATGTACGGTGCTCAGTGCGCGAAGCGCTTGTACCTTCACAAATTTTTTCCAGAGCTGCGCAATCCTCAGGATGAATTTCAACAAGCGATCTTCTCGGCGGGAACCAATGCGGGATTACTCGCTCAGGAGCTGTTTGTCGGGGGTGTGAACGCAGAACCCGATACCCCTTCCGAATTTCAGGTTTCGGTTCAAAAAACAGCAGATTTTCTTGCTGCCGGAC
>JBKCAB010000063.1:0-1853 GCA_046307935.1 Bacteroidota bacterium
GGTGTTCGGACACAGATATCTGCTCGTTTAAAATACTTTTTCAGCAGGTTGGACAACTCTGCATATTCGGTTCCAAACCATTCGAGATATCGCACAAAAACGGGCGTACACAACATTCGTTGTCCGGCACGAACCGTATATGGCAAAGCCATACCCATAGTATATGAATCATCAACTAAAACACACCAGTTTTCGGCTACTGCGTCGAGATAAAAAGAACAGGAAAAGACCGTTCCTCCTGATCGCTCAACCAGTGCATCCCATTTATAGGTGTTCAGATCCGCTCGTTCAATTATTTTCACGACAAATCTTTGAAAGTTTTGAAAGAAGCTTCCTTTCTCACTTCATTTATGAACGACTCCAGGGCGGCAAAAGAGTATTCCGTCATTCCTTTCGGGTGACCTATAATGACCATATTCTCTCTCCCCTGTTTTATAAAACTCTTGTAAGATTTGAGTAGCACGGAAGCGTAATATCCATCACAGCTCACATGATTCAAAGCGCCTGAAGTTAAACCTTGTTTCTTACGTCCAGGCTGAGGAATGAACTGCCCGTCTCCGATCATTTTATGTCTTGAAGGGGCCATCCTTCCCCTGACGTAAAGATTCCAAAAAAACGAAGGGGTATATTTCCACGTACTGATAGGCAGCTCAGTAAAGGGGCCATCCGTTTCTTCGACCAGTACATCTGTATCAAAACGGTATGAGCACTTACCCGGTGCTCTGGAAAAATCAAACTTATAATGCTCAGATTCATACTTAACACCCGGCATAACACTCGAATCGAATTTTATCCCCTCTGACAAGAAGAGATCTTTCATCGGATGAAAAGGCTGAATGCACCAGCCACCTGCCCTGTACGCTGATGTTTTGTATCCTACAAGCTCATCCAGATAGGATTTGTACGTGTTAAAGAGCTGATTCTGTTCATCTGCCGAAAAATCATTCATTCGGTAGGAACCCATCGCATCGATCACCCATTTCCCATCCACATATTGTACCTTCTCCCAATGCGGATGGATATGCAGCTCAACATCGTGACCCAGATCGACCAACTGCTTCACCTGGAATCGCACTTTATTGAGAACACTTCCCATTTCAGGATACTGAACAACGTATCGTTCCATGGCGACCAGGAAACCAACATCCACAAAGAATACCATCCTCACGTTTTTACCCGCCAACTCGAGCAATCTTTTTGTTGGCTCGATCATACACTTCTCCACTGTTCCGGTCTCGGGACCGAAGAAAAGCTCATAATCGAAGGTGAGAAATATGTTCATCCAAGCAAAGTTAGTCCTTAAACGCAAAGCTGTTCCGTTTGGTATTTTAAATGGATGAACAACTTTCTGTTCAACAATCTCCTTATTTTCGCAGCATGCATCCAATGCTGAAACATTATCTTAAAAAATACCTTCTCTACTCGAGGATCAAGGAACGCTTTTCGGCGGAAGAAAAAAGGCGCCAGCTCAATCTTATTGCTTCATTCAGAGAAGCAAAACGCAAAGGATCTCTCCCAATGTTCAATTCAACCGGATTCAAATTGTTCTCACAGTTCGAAGAGGACGGGCTCTTACTCTATATTTTTTCATTGATCGATGAACCGAAACCACTGTTTCTTGAGTTCGGATCGGATGACGGTGTGAATAGCAATTCTGCAAACCTGCATTTTCACCACAGCTGGACCGGTCTCTTCATCGACGGAAATCCAAAAGCAATCGAACGGGGCCGATATTTCTATTCGAGACACCGAAACCGGAAAGTCGAGTCTCCCACCTTCATCAACGGTTTGATCACCAGAGAAAATATCAACGAGCTGATCAGCAAGGGAGGATTACAGGGAGAGATCGGATT
>JBKCAB010000064.1:0-430 GCA_046307935.1 Bacteroidota bacterium
ACTGGGTGCATGTGGAGAGTTGGACAACTGTAACTACTTGTCAGGAATGGCGGTACAGGGTGCAGCAGCTCAGAAGCTGGAGGAAATGAATCCAACGCTTGCACTGACTGCGTATCCTAACCCGACAATGACTGCGACAACTGTTTCAGTTACACCGGTTGACAAGGGTGAATACTCAATCGTGCTGACAGACATGACAGGACGTGTGATCGCTGAAGTGTTCAACGGATTCATCAGCGACTTCGAAAACAGAACCTTCGATGTTGACATGAGCGCACTGACCGGAGGTATTTACGTAGTGAATGTGATCGGCAGCAACGGTATCATGGATAACCTGAAGATCGTTAAGGAGTAATCCTGATCAATAATGAATAAGGAAAGGAGGCTTCGGCCTCCTTTTATTGTTTAGGTCATTTTTGAATCAATAACC
>JBKCAB010000065.1:0-2309 GCA_046307935.1 Bacteroidota bacterium
TGCGACGACATCAAGTGTTACCTGACATGTCTGTCCAACTTTTTCTTCGATGGACATTGTGGCCAGAATCTGCTCTATCTGGTCATCGGGAAATTCTTTTGCGTCAGAAATAACCTTGCAGGAATAGACAACAAGGAGAAGAGCTGCGAAAGAAAGAAGTTTAAATGAATTACTCTTCAGGATCATTGAAATACTCTTACATAATCAACATACATGGATTGCGGAAACACGGTTGTCGCATCCGGACTTCCCGGCCAGTTACCACCAACTGCTACATTGAAGATCAAAAAGAAATTATTTTGGAATTCACTGAGCTCAGCAGGTGTGATATCGAGCTGATTGTACTGCACGTCATCCACGAGCCATTTGATCGAAGTAGCATCCCAAATAATAGAAAAAACATGGAACTCATCTGCAAATTTACCTGATGGCAATGAATAACTATTACCATATTGTGAATGACCAGATTGATTCCAATGAGCCGTTCCATGTATCGTTCGGTCGTTGAATCCTTCTCCACCAATAAGCTCTACTATATCGATCTCACCACAGGAAGGCCATCCAACTGAACTAATATTGTCACCCAACATCCAAAGTGCAGGCCAGATTCCTTTACCATGTGGAAGTGCAGCTCTAATGTCTATCCTTCCGTATTTCCAACTATTAATACCCTGCGTTTTAATACGAGTTGAAGTATACTCCTGAAAATTAAATGTTTCCGATTTTGCTTTTATTTCTAGAAAACCTCCTGCAACAGTGACGTTTTGATCGGTATAGTATTGAAGCTCATTATTCCCCCAACCGGAACTACCAGTTCCAATATCAAAAGTCCAATCAGATGATAGGGATGTACCGTTAAATTCATCACTCCAGGCGAGTGTGTAACCAGGGTAAGAAGTTGGTGTATTATAGCCCGTTTCAGGGGCTCCAGTTACATTTTGATCCACATAGATCGTAACATTCTGTGAACTTTCTATGTAATCGTACTCGGTGGCATTTGCCCGAACTGTAATTTTGTATGTCCCACTTGATGCATAGACATATGAGGCAAGTCCCGTTTGGGTTTCAACATAGACGGTATCATCTGTATCATAGAAAATAACCGTGTAAAAATTGGCCATTTCAGCTTGGGCGTTTACCGTAACGTTACCCGAGGTGTGGCTCACCGTAAACTCAAGTCCACTAGGTTTAACGACCGTTGGTACCGGATCTTCTTTCTGACATGATGAGGTAGCCGTCAATAGAAGCGTAAGTGCAATGAATGGTATATTCGGGATTTTCATTTTATTCACTTTTTAGTTTCAAATACCAGAGCAGCCCTCCAGCGTGGTGAGCATACTGCAAATACATTGTTGTATCTGTTATTTCAAGAATCCTGTAGGTGTTAAAACCTGAGTAAAAACCAAGAAAAGCATTGTTGGATACCGATAGAACATTCTCAGTGCCTTCAGTGATCTGCCAGCTTTCATCTAACTGATCTGTATATGGGGCCGTATAATCAAAGAGATTTTGAAAAGAACCGGGAAAAGTTGATGACAACGTATTATGTATGTAGACATCCCCATGGTTCACCATATCAAACTTGAAACCATTCAAATAAAAAATGTAGCGATCATCATAAATACCACAGCCCGGTTTTTCATTAGGACTCGAAGCCCAGTACTCAGGTGTGGAGCCTAAAGCACTCTCCGGATCTGGACCTACTCCCAAATGTGCAACAGCTGCAGAGTCGACATGCCAGACTTTGAATCCGGGGCCATTTACTCCACCTGTTAATTTATTGTAGAAAGGATTATTTAGTAGCGTAAGATCATCCTGTGCTATGCTTATTATTTGGGAGGAACTTTTACTGCCACCATTACCAAAAACAGTGAGCTTGACAGTATATGTACCGGCATACGGATATTCACCGGTCACGTTACTACCCTGTTTCTTGATCCCATTGCCCAAATCCCATAAGCACTGCAGATCGGGGTTGGAAGCAGTAAACTCAATGGTATTCGCATTTGAAAGAGAAACTACATAAGCGAACTGGGCATCTTCGTCTGAAGGTGCATCTCCCATTGTGTAATCTTTTTTGCAAGAGAAAAGAAACAACGTACTGAAAAGTATTATACCATATCTCATACTTAAAGAAATTTAATATCCTGGATTTTGTGACCATGATCCACCTGCAAGATCAATTTCGATCTGTGGAATCGGGAAAAGCTCGTGTTTACCGGTTACAAATCCCTGAATGCTGCTGGCTGCCTGTCCGGTTCGCACCAAATCAAAGAATCGATGCCCTTCACCGGATAACTCAAAACGAC
>JBKCAB010000066.1:0-5468 GCA_046307935.1 Bacteroidota bacterium
TTCCGCACGACGCAAGCAGGGCTGCACCTACAAACGCTGAGAAAACATACTTTTTCATGGATTTGGATTTATTTTTCTGGTTATTTGATAATTCTTTTTGTTATTGGGTCGTTTTAACTGCCTTCCAAGATTTTGGATCCGTTTTTTTAAGGACAACATTCGCATTATTACATCAGGTAAATTAGCAACCTCCGCCCCAAGAAACCTTCACTCCGAATTCAGTTTCCTCGAAAGTTATTTCCATTTCTTCAGGTTGGATACATCCTCCCATGTTTTTGCAGAGGCGTTCAATGTGTTTTTTGACATCGGACAATTTCAAAAGGGGTATGAAAAGCTGGTAAAGTGCGCCTTCATATTCACTGCGAACGGAATAAGTTATTCCCACGTCGTAAACAAATGTTGAAAGGGTAACCTTTCCATGAAGTTCCAAAATAGGTTGATCCCCACCGTAATATTCTGCAGTTTTTCTGTCCAGAAAAGTGACTGAATTTTCGCAAACAGGTTTAAATTCGGATAGCCAGTCATCTACGTTTTCCATCACTGCGGTTGACGGTTTATTCAGTTTGGAATAGTTCAACATTTCCTCCTGTGAGAGGCCTAAGAAAGCATTTAAGATGAGGAGAAATAAAAGTTTAGCTGTTTTAATCATTTTGAAGTCAATTCAGGTTATAGATTGGTGAAAATAATGATAAATATGAATAACCCGTTCAAATAATTATCATTCAAGAGCGTTGAATGGCAGTTAGTTTTGTTTCGGATTTGCTCCCCATTTGTTTGCCTCTTTTGCACTGTCCGTTACCAAAAGTACAAATAGCCAAACTGCACCTATATAAGGAATTAAAAGGATAAAGATCATCCATCCACTCTTGCCAATATCATGTAATCTTCTGACAGTTACGGCTAATGAAGGAAGCATGACAGCAAGGATGTATAACTCATTCAAATAAGCACCTGTCATTTCTTGGAATAGATCACCGAAAACAGTATCCAAAATAGCAGAAGAAAGTGCAAACAGAACATTAAAAAGGTTGAAAAGCCAGAACTCTTTTCTTCTCGCTCTTCCTTTGAAATCAGCATATTGCCTGAATACTTTCAAGTACCAGTAAAATGGGTTCGGTTCGGGTTGTGCACTTACTTCGACATTTATGTTCTCTTTTTGAGCAGGTGCCCCATCTTCCAGCGGAAACAGTTTCATTTTGGTCTGAGATAACTATGATTTCTTATTATTTATTGATCCTTTGTTATGGTCTTATTTCTACATGATCCCCAGCTGTGGATATGGCTATCTGTACCTGAACAATCCGTCGAATTGAATCGACCTGTTTTGCAGGAAAGCAATAAATGCAACGCTCCATTCATCCATTGACGGACGCTGACTCGGGTGATCCGAATCAAATGCTCTTATGAAGAGTTGTTGTAAATCGCCTGATACCTTTAAAAAGTTTCCATGTCTGAAATCATCCTGTGTGGCTTTACTCAAAAACTTACGGTTCCTGCCCCAGGGGAAACACTTGTTTTTAATGAAAAAGTCACGCTCAGTACCGTCAGAGAATCGCGTTCCACCCAGAACCGCTTCAAATGGATGTTGGTTGAACAGTAGCTGATAAAACAAAACGGCAATACTCCAATAATCATAATATTTATCGATTGGGCCCTCCGGTGCACGGTATTCAGGTGTGATCTGTGCACTCTTAGGGGATAAAACGTCGCTGTTATTTTTCAAAGTCAGGTTGTCAAGGTCAAGTATGTAGGGAACAATATGATTCACCTGATTAATACTTTCAATTGAAACCAATATATTTTGAGGCTTGATGTCGAAATTGCAAATTTCAAGATCGATCTTTTTACCATTTTTTGATTTAAGATCATACATTTTATCGAAATACATCGACAAATAATAAGAGAGCACAAATCTGTTTTTAAGCCCTCTTTCCTGATATAAAAAATATTTTTGCCAATCTGGATAACCCGGTTGATTACGGTATTTATAGAAAGCAGTCTTTGAATCTCGAGCCATAACAACATGGGATAGATCAATACCTCCATGCACTGTGTCCATTATGTAACCGACAACTTTTCCTGATTGGTCCTTGACAATGTCCTTTGGCCAAGCACCAATCGTTTTTTTTAGATGACCAAAAGGCATTTCTATGTCAGCGATTTGCGACAATTCATTCAGTTTCTCTATCCTTTTGGCCAGGTTGGTTTCTTTTTCTAAAACTTGAGGTTTGAAAATTTTTACAGCTTTGGTTCGATCCTTACCATGAAAATAGACAGTTGCTGCACCTCCTTTGCCTAACTCCTTGCCTAATCCAAGATCCTGTCCACTTTTCGTTTTGTACATAAGCTCATTTGTGGAAAATAATCAGCGTTTTGTCATCATCTAACAAGGGATCTATCAAGGTTTCAAGGACTTTCTCTTTTCCTTTATAGGTGTGGATCCCATTTTCAATCAGACGTTCAAGTCGATGGTTTCTTTCATGTTCAGTAGCAACTTCATTCAGAGAATCAATCAGTCCGTCAAAGAATGGCTCGTATGGCACATTGTAATCATAACGCGCTTCTTCCCCTAGAACATTGTCATAGATCCCATTTCGAGGACCTTTTTCGCTCCAGTCCATCACAAAGTCCTGACAACCATCTGTGCAAGCAAAAAAGTATTTTATCTTTTCCGAATCCTTTACCGGAGTTATGTATGCTCTGAATATTTTTTCCCAACCATCCTTAATGAGAAAGAATGTGGCTCCGGCAGTGAAGGTTTGTAGGGGCACTGTTAAAGAATATCCTTTTCCATTGCTAGCCCCGGCGCGTCCATCACCTATGTTTGCAGACAAAAATCCCCATTCTGTTCTTATGATCATCAACAGCGTACAATTAAGGTCAGCAGTTGGAAGATCATTTTCCCTGGATAAGTTTAATAATGCGGTCCTTGTTCTTCCGAAAAGATTTGCCACAGCTTCGTTCCATTTGAGTTCTATTTTGTCAGATGGTTCATCAATGGATGAAAAATCTTTGAAATCGAAAACTTGGAGATAAGAATACAAGGTGTTAACACAAAATTCAGAAGCAACATGTGATAAGCGAGAAGAACCGGCACCATCCGAAACGATGATGACATGGTAACCATTAGATAAAACCCCTGCTCTTCCGTAATCCTGACATGGAATAGGGGGAGTCGACTTTTTGTGTGAGTGACCTTGAACGATGCTGCGACTCAACTTGAATTCGACATTGTTATTGATGGGAACTTTTTCTTGTGGAGTGGGCGATTGATCCTCCATTTGCTCCGGAAGGGACGTTTCACCAAACGGAATCTGTGGCAAAACAATGTTTTCCTGTACTTTTTGAGATTTGTCCATAGTCTTTAAAATCGAGTCTGTTCTTTCAATTTCAATTTCAATTGGATATGAATGAAATAGGATTGGATTCTTGATTTACGAGAAAAATAGTTTCCCAGGATTAAGAACATAGAACCGTATAATATTTATTTATCCTATGCTGTAATACTGCAAACCGAGTTAGTAGGTAATTCAATAACCCGATAATCATCAATCAAAAGAAAGGTCCAAATTTCAATTAGCTCAGTGAAAAAGTGATCGCTTGTGCTGTGTTCTGATCGAGTTGAGCAGTTGCGGACCCGCCCTGACCAATGGCTGCACCGATACTCGCACTTACAAATGCAAACACATCACCAAATTTAGTTACATCCTTCATTTTGTATGCCGTTGCAGTATTTTTCAGACGTTCATCGGCTGTTTGAGCGGCAAGCTTTGCCAGAAGCTGCATGTCTGCATCGCCAACTCCGAACGGTAGAAAAACGAATTTTTTATTATCAGACATCTGCTGTATTTTCAGATCAAGTTCTTCCAGTTCATCCTCACTGTTGGTAGGTATACCGTCAGTGAACAAAACGATGAATGGGCGATAAAAGGCTTCGTTATTCGATCTGTAAAAAGCTTTTCTTTCTTCGATAATTGAAATTGCCATATCGATTCCAGCGACCACATTTGTTCGTCCCCCGGGCTGTAATACAGGAAAACTGCCTTCCGGAGAAATGAGATCGATAGGTTTTTCCACGCGGGCGTCATCGTCGAAACATACAATACCCACCTCCAAACGCTGAGAAAGAACAGGGTCGGCAAAGATCTAATCTTATAAAGCCTGAAGGGCATTATTGAGTTCATCGATAGCCTTAACACCATTCGATTCTTCATCCATAGAACCGGAAGTGTCCAGCAATAAAACGACAGGGCATTTTTGATCTTTGTTTCTTGATTGTTCCATCTTATGTTTATTAAATTAAATTTGGTTTTGTTACGTTCCTCATAAATTCGCTTCAGCTACACACTGAATTGTCATTTGTTTAAATCGTATTATCGTTTACATCAACCTCTGATACTTTTGATATAGTTCTTTACACGTTCAATATCTCTTTTTTTCGATTCGATAGAGTTTACGATGTTATTAATTGCGTTGATTTTACTTTGCCTGTATGATCTTTTGCTGTTCGGATCATTCGTGCCTTTGATCATAGTTGCATACATTTCGGAGGTGCGTTTTTTATTGTCACTCAAACTTTGAAGTTCCTTTAGGTAACCCTCCGTGTGGATCTTGTAAGATGCGATTTGATTTCGCAGCGACTGTGAGAGTGCCAAGTCAGTATTATTTAATGATTCAACTTATTGCTTGGAATAGCTCCATTCATGAAGACCAAAATACTAAAAATAGCAGTAAACATTTCTCATTTTCTCTGACTTTACTTGTAGATATTACTTTTTAAATGAAATAACGAATATTGGCATTCAAAAAATGGGGCTGATGACTTTATTAATTTACCTCGAACAGCGCTGAGATCTCAATCCCGCATCTAAAAATATGAATTCTTCGAAATTAACGTTTTGTATGAATTTTTAACTTGATTCGAGGATATTAATGGACAAACGCTTATGCAGAATTCGATTGAGACCGGTTATATGTTCGTTACCCGCATCAAAAAATGAGATCATTTGAAGAACATTATGTATGAAGAGAAAATAGTATTAGATTCAATTTCTCCTTTGCTTATTTTTAGGTCGAAATTCATCAAGTACCTTATTATCAGACAGAAATAAACTCTGTAATTCATCATAGAACGGATGGTTTTCTAAAGAATGGATAATTTTCAATCATTTCAGATAGCGTGTTAACCGAAGTTGAAAGCAACAAAATCATTAGCTTAAAATAAATGCACTTTTTTAGCTATAAATTCATAATATTGTTCGCGCTCAGTTCATATTAATTAAGTCATTTATGAATAGAACTAAACTCCGAATCGGATCGTTTGAAGAATATAAAAAGGTATACAAAAAAAGTGTCGAAGACCCTGAAGATTTCTGGGGAAATGTGGCGGAAGATTTTGTCTGGCGGAAGAAATGGGATAAGGTCTTGGAATGGAATTTCGACGAGCCGCGTGTAGAATGGTTCAAGGG
>JBKCAB010000067.1:0-568 GCA_046307935.1 Bacteroidota bacterium
GTACACGAATTACCGAAGAGGGAAAGACCTTCAAAACGAATTGACGGCCCTGAATAAAACGCTTGAATCGAAAGTTCTCGAAAAAACAAGGGTCAATCTGGAAATATCCAATTCACTCATTTCACAGGATAAATTGGCTACGATCGGAGAATTGGCGGCAGGAGTGGCGCATGACCTGAACACGCCGCTAGGCGCGATCAAGGCGGCTTCTCAAAATATGCGGGCTGTTAATCGGGAGATCATGCAGCAGTTGAAAGCCACTAGCATGGATGATCTGGTCCGGGTTTTTGAGTTACTCGATAAAATACCGGATGAACCTGTTGAACAAAGTTCCCTGCTCAAGCTCAAGAAAGCAGAGATCCTTCAAAAGGTGATCCACTCAGTCGATCCTTCAATTGACAGCACCGGACTTTCAAGACTTTTCGTGGAAGCGGGGTTTACCCCTGAACATGTTACCGAAATGGAAGAAGTACTCGAGTTGAGCGATCCTTCCAATGCGTTGATCATCATCAAGAACCTGAAGCTGCTGAATGCGTTTTTACTTGCCATAGACACCTCAGTCGAAAGA
>JBKCAB010000068.1:0-4248 GCA_046307935.1 Bacteroidota bacterium
CAATTATGCTTTTGGGGTCTTTGGTTGGACAACCGGATTATGAGATCCTTGTGAATGGAAGTTCCAGCTCGAATGTGCTCTATGCGAACCGGTCAAATGAGATTGTTATTCGAGGAAAAGATGCGGACAAAATACGTTTGACCTCAACACAAGCATTTATGAAACGAAAAACAAACACATATACTCTAATCTTAAAAGATGAATTCAATGAGATCCTGATATTAGCAACATATGAAAATGGGAGATCGGTGAGTAAATTAGGTTATTATAAGTTTCAAGTGAAATTCGATTAAAATTCTTTCAAGATTATTGGTTATCAATTTTAGATTGAAAAGTGTAATCCATCACCCCCTCCAAATCCTTATGAAAGTTAGATTTTTCGACCTTGTAGGTCACAAAGAAAAGCCCGCTTCACAATTGAAGCGGGCTTTTTATTCTCAGATTAGATCAAAATAAAAAAACATTTCCTGGTAGAACTTTTTTAATTAGTTATTGTTATTGGTACAATAAGTGTATACCTTTGATTAACACTTAAATAATATGGCAACGATCAAATCATTTAATTTGGTGATTTTTGGTGGAGACGGCGATTTGGCAACACGTAAGATTTATCCTGCAATTTACCAAAGATTTGTCCAGGGTCAGCTCAGTAAGGAATTTAAGATAATCTGTGTTTCCAGAAATGGAAATAAGGAGCTTGTTCTTGATAAGATCCAGTCATTTCTTGATCTATCCCAAAAAAAAGATCGAAGTGAGGAATTTTTAAACTTCATTGAGTTTATCCTCATTCCAGAAAACACTAAAGAAAATTTTCGGGTATTGAAGGAAATGATCGGGGAGTCAAACTGGCAAAAGGTTTTTTATTTTTCAGTCCCCTCATCCGCGTATGGCGAACTTTGCAATGCCCTGAAAGCTTCTGAACTTTTGGATAAAAATAGCAAGGTAGTACTTGAAAAGCCGTTGGGTTTTGACCTCAATTCGAGCAAGAAAATAAATGAGGTAATTTCTGCTTGTTTCACTGAACGACAGATCTTCAGAATAGATCATTATTTGGGCAAAGAGACCGTTCAGAATTTAATGGTTCTGAGATTTGCGAATCATTTGTTCGAGCGTGTGTGGAATGGTGATAATATTGAGAACATTCAAATTACGGTTTCAGAAAGTATTGGTGTAGAGCAAAGGGCTGGTTATTACAATAACACGGGTGCACTTTTGGATATGGTGCAAAATCATTTATTACAATTACTTTGTTTGGTGGCAATGGAACCCCCTGCAAGTCTTGATGCAGATTCGGTACGAAATGAAAAATTAAAAGTACTTCAGTCAGTTAGAATGTTTAGTGCTCAGACACTTACAGGTAACATAGTTAGGGGACAATATACGAGGGGGTCAGTCTTAGGTCAGCAAATGAATTCGTATTTGGAGGATATAGCGGAATATGGATCCGATACCGAAACATTCGTTGCGATTAAAACCTATATTGATAACTGGAGATGGAAAAACACTCCGTTTTATCTAAGAACAGGTAAAAGATTGAAGAAAAGATACTCTGATATTGTGATTAATTTCAAAGAGATTCCGCACAACATTTTTCCTGATTCACATCACCCCTTGAAAAATAAACTTATAATTAGAATACAGCCCGAGGAGAGGATTGAGTTGGTTCAGCTTAGTAAGATCCCTGGACCTGGTGGATATCGTTTTAAACCTATTTCTTTGAAGCTAGATTTTGTTGATTCGTTCGATGAACGAATGCCCGATGCCTATGAGCGATTGATTGGTGATATTTTAAGGGGTGATCAGACGCTTTTCATGCGCTATGATGAACTTGAGGCAGCATGGAAGTGGATAGAATCGATCACAAATTACTGGAAGGATGCAATTCCACTCACTCTCTATGAATCAGGTTCTTGGGGCCCAGGTGATGATATTCTTGACAATGGTGTACAATGGCAAACGAAATAAAATATTCACATTTTGGGGAGCGTAACAAACTCTTCGATCGACTTGCTGGGGATATTACTGCAGATATATTGTCTTCATTGGAGTTGAAAGGAACCTGCAATATTCTTCTTTCTGGAGGCAGTACCCCAAAACCTGTGTATGAACGGATCGCCGGGGCACTCGATACACTTGAACAGATCCATTGGGGCCTTGTTGACGAACGTTTTGTTGGTGTGGAAAGTGAATACAGCAACGAGCGGATGATTAAAGAGGCACTGGGGAAAGATGCTGATGTTGTAGGTTTAGTTCGTGATCTGAATGATCGGTCTCAAAATCTTAAAAAAGCAGAAGAATTTTATGAATCATTCTTGTTTGATACGGATATTACAGTTTTAGGAATGGGTACGGATGGGCATACTGCTTCCATTTTTCCTGGCGATCCGATATCCGAGGAATTGAGGTTGAATAATAAAGTTGGGATTGAAAATACATCTGCTCCAAACTTTCCGAAAGAGCGCATTACTTGCACCCCGGAATTAATCTGTAATAGCCGCAAGATCTATTTATTGATTACCGGAGAGGAAAAACTCCATGTTTTGTCAGATGTAAACCTTAAATTGCCAATACACGATATATTTAAAAAACGCCAAGATATTTTAGTATACTATGCAGATTAACAAGAAGATCCTTGAAGTAACAGATCGTATTCAAAAAAGATCAGAAAAAAGTCGTATTGCTTACCTGAAAAAAGTCGAAAATAACTTCAAACCGCTTGACTACAGAACAAATCTATCCTGTGGGAATCTTGCGCATGGTTTTGCGGCATGCAACGAGCACGACAAAAAAATGATCAGCGAAGGTGCCAGACCGAATATTGGGTTAGTAACAGCATACAACGACATGCTTTCTGCTCATAAGCCGTATGAGGATTATCCCAAAGCTCTTAGAAAATATGCCAATGAATTCAACGCAACTTTGCAGGTGGCTGGTGCTACTCCGGCGATGTGTGATGGTGTGACACAGGGTAAGGAGGGTATGGATCTTTCATTGCTGAGTCGCGATGTGATTGCTTTTTCGGCGGCTATTGCATTATCGCATGATATGTTCGATGGTTCCATGAATCTCGGGATCTGTGATAAAATTGTTCCTGGACTGGTCATTGGGAATTTGAGCTTTGGGCATCTTCCAGCAATTTTTGTTCCCGGAGGTCCAATGGAAACAGGAATTTCAAACGAAGAAAAAGCGAGAATCCGTCAGTTGTTTGCAGAAGGAAAGATCGGACGCGAGGAATTATTAAAAGGAGAATCAGATTCCTACCATTCTCCCGGAACGTGCACGTTTTATGGTACAGCCAACAGCAATCAGATGTTGATGGAGATTATGGGTTTACAATTACCGGGGAGTAGTTTTGTGAACCCGGGAACCGCGCTACGTGATCATTTGAATAAAGAGGCTGTCAGGATTCTTGTTCATAATATCCATGAAAGGAGTTTTGATAGAACAATTGGCTTTTGCTACGATGAAAAAACAGTTGTGAACGGCATAATTGGTCTGTTGGCGTCAGGCGGCTCAACAAACCATACCTTACATATCCCGGCAATGGCCAGAGCAGCAGGTATCGAATTGACATGGGATGATTTCTCTGAGCTGTCTTCTATTATTCCTCTATTGTGCAGGATCTATCCAAACGGCGCAGCAGATGTGAATCATTTTCATGCTGCGGGAGGAATGGGATACCTCATTCGAACCTTGCTCGAGAACGGTTTGCTTCACAATGATGTTTCCACAGTAGTAGGTTTCGGATTGGAACACTACACTAAAGAACCTAAATTAATGAATGGTAAGCTTGAGTTCGTTGAAGGTTCAACAACTACGTTGAATGATTCCATTCTGAGAAGTGCAGCCACTCCGTTTTCTTCGCAAGGAGGGATCAAAGTGCTGAAGGGAAATCTTGGAACTTCGGTGATAAAAACATCGGCAGTGGATGAAGAGAACCTTGTCGTAGAGGCTGTAGCTGTTGTTTTTGATGATCAGGATGATCTGATCAAAGCATTTAAAAATGATGAATTGAACAAAGACTTTATAGCCGTCATTCCTTTTCAGGGTCCTAAACACAAAGGAATGCCAGAGTTACATAAGCTAACTCCTTCACTTACGATACTTCAGAAAAGAGGCTTTAAAGTGGGACTTGTAACGGATGGCAGAATGTCGGGGGCATCCGGTAAAGTACCTGCGGCTATTCATGTATGTCCTGAAGCGGCAGATGGAGGGCCAATTTCAAAAATCAGAAATGGCGATATAATA
>JBKCAB010000069.1:0-1789 GCA_046307935.1 Bacteroidota bacterium
ACATTACGGAGCTACGTTCTGGGGGCTGCTCCAGGAACCGTTTCAGCAGAGATCGAGAAATACCTGAAGGAAAATCCACTCGATAAAAATGTGAAACTGCTTTGGGGAGGCGAGATCAAACGCCAAAAAGAATCCATGGGAGCGCTTGGACTTGCTATGGGGATCGGCCTGATGCTCGTTTACCTCATCATGGTGGCACTTTACGATAATTTCATTTACCCGTTCGTAGTACTCTTTTCCATCCTTGTTTCTCTGGTCGGCGCAATTCTCGCATTGAATCTCAGCTCATCCAACATGGGTATTTTCACTATGCTTGGAATGCTCATGCTGCTCGGGCTGGTTGCCAAAAATGCGATCCTGATCGTCGATTTTGCCAATCACCTCAAGGCAGAAGGTCGATCTACCTACAGTGCGCTGCTTGAATCAGTCAGGGAACGAATGCGCCCCATTTTGATGACCACGATAGCCATGGTGATCGGAATGATCCCGATCGCCACCGCAACAGGTTCCGGTGCCGAATGGAAAAACGGACTGGCCTGGGTATTGATCGGCGGACTTACCAGCTCGATGTTCCTGACCATTGTGGTTGTTCCGATTATGTACTACGTTGTGGATAGTCTTCAGGTCAAATTCTCGAAAAAGAAAGCAAAAGAGATTCGCTTGATGGACTAATAAATGTTGATCTGATTTTACATCAGCTGTCAAATCTGGATTGTTTCCAACATTGGTAGGTAGGCCCGAACAATGGATAGATTTCGAATAAATTGATTAATTTGGCACCATCATTTTTATAACGTTTCTGAATTAAATAACCAACTGTTCGCCTAGTGCAGAACAACAAAGAACGAATTATGAGTTACGATATTATTGTGGTCGGAAGTGGTCCTGGAGGATATGTAACAGCGATACGCGCTTCCCAACTTGGATTGAAAACAGCAATCATAGAACGAGAGTCATTAGGAGGTATTTGCCTGAATTGGGGATGTATTCCTACGAAAGCGCTCCTGAAAAGTGCCAATGTTTTTGAATACCTCACGCATGCCGAAGATTACGGGATCACAGTGAAAGACCCCAAAGCAGATTTCACGGCCATGATCGAACGCAGCCGAGGCGTTGCCAACGGAATGAGCAATGGTATCCAGTTCCTGATGAAGAAGAACAAGATCGATGTCATCAAAGGAACTGCAACCCTTAAAACGGGTAAAAAAGTGGTCGTAACAGCTGAAGATGGAACTTCAACTGAACACGCCGCTGAAAAAGCAGTCATCATAGCGACAGGAGCTCGATCTAGAGAACTACCAAACCTTCCACAGGACGGTGAAAAGATCATTGGATACCGACAAGCTATGACGTTGAAAACTCAGCCGAAGAAAATGGTTGTTGTGGGTTCGGGTGCAATTGGTGTTGAGTTCGCTTATTTCTACAATGCCATTGGTACTGATGTTACTGTGGTTGAATACATGCCTAACATAGTTCCGATCGAAGACGAAGAAGTTTCCAAGCAGTTGGAAAAATCCTTCAAAAAAATGGGTATCAACATTATGACGGGCTCTTCTGTAGAATCAGTTGACACGAAAGGGAAAGGTTGCGTTGTGACCGTTAAGACGGCAAAGGGAGAGGAAAAGCTCGAATGTGATGTGGTGCTTTCCGCAGTGGGCATCCAGGCGAATATTGAGCATCTCGGACTTGAGGAAGTTGGTATTGCAGTAGATAAAGGACGTCTGCTTGTCAATGATTTTTATCAGACCAACATCCCCGGTTATTATGCAATCGGTGATGTGATCCCTAC
>JBKCAB010000070.1:0-2571 GCA_046307935.1 Bacteroidota bacterium
GTCAATATGCTGACTTGGCCCTTCGTCAGCGTTGGTTGGGTCACTTCGATCATTCAACGTGCTTCGGCGTCGCAGGAGCGTATCAATCAATTCCTCAAAATTGAACCGGACATCAAAATAATCGCCGGATCGAATTTTGAATTGAACGGGCGAGTGGAATTCCGAAATGTGAGCTACACTTATCCAAACTCTGGAGTGAAGGCAATACAAGACCTGAGCTTTGTGATTGAACCCGGTGAAACCATGGCCATCATTGGTAGAACGGGAAGCGGTAAATCAACCGTTTTGAATCTACTTCTCCGAAATATCGATCCTGATTCAGGACAGATCCTCATTGATGGCAAGGACCTCAAAACGATAAATCTTGAAGACCTTCGCAGACAGACAGGCATTGTACCGCAGGAAGTTTTCCTTTTTTCCGACACTATAGGCAACAACATCCGTTTTGGCACTGAACGATCTGATATTCAAGACGAAGAACTTGAACATGTAGCGAGTATGGCACATGTGATGCACAACATTGAACAATTTCCCGACAAGATGGAAACCATGCTCGGTGAACGTGGCGTAAATCTTAGCGGTGGACAAAAACAGCGATTGAGCATTGCCAGAGCTTTAATCAGAAAACCGAAGCTGCTCCTACTCGATGATTGTTTGTCTGCGGTAGATACAGAAACGGAAGAGATCATCCTTTCCAACCTCAACAATGTAATGAAGAACAAGACTTCGCTGATCGTAAGCCATCGGATCTCTTCGCTGCGCAATGCCGATAAACTGATCTTATTGGAAAACGGCCGTAAAAGTGAAGAAGGATCGCATGCTCAATTATTGGCATTGAATGGCATATATGCTAAAATGTGGCATAAACAGCTGGCGGAGAGAACGGATTGAAAGGTATTTTTTTTGTTTTCAAAAAAAAATCCAATATTTGTTGAGTATAATTGATGGAGCTATGGAAAACGAAAAGAACAGTGAAGTTTACTCGAAGGTGGTGCGTGCGGGTAAAAGAACTTACTTCTTCGATGTGAAGTCGACAAAAGGGAACGACCTTTACATTACTTTGACCGAGAGCAAGAAAACTTTTCAAGATGACGGGAGAGACAATTATCAGAAGCACAAGATCTTTCTGTATAAAGAGGATTTTGAAAAATTCCGTGAAGGACTGGATGATGTACTCCAAAAGATCGATGAACTGAAGAATTCCGGTGACCTTATTGGCAGTACTGAACTTACAGAAAACTACTCGGCAGTTTCTTTTGAGGACCTCTAAGAGTGTATAAAATCCGTTTCCTATCAACATTTTCTTAGTTAATAAATTGGTGAAGCTTTCTTCGCTTAACACCTTTTCATATCGTATCTTTACCATTCAAAAATAAAGGGATGGGAAAAATCATTGCTATCGCAAATCAGAAAGGCGGGGTGGGGAAAACGACAACAGCGATCAATTTGGGTGGTTGTCTTGGTGTGTTGGAATATAAGACACTGATCGTCGATGCAGATCCTCAGGCCAACGCCACCTCCGGAGTAGGTTTGGATCCGAAGAATACCCGAAACATTTACGACTGTCTGATCAACGAGGTTCACCCGAATGAACTGGTCATTCACACACAGAATCCCAACCTAGATATTCTTCCCTCCCACATCGATTTGGTTGGAGCTGAACTTGAAATGATCAACCTTCCGAACAGGGAACACATGTTGAAGTTGGCGCTCGACAAGGTGCGAGAAAACTATGATTTCATCATTATTGACTGTTCTCCATCTCTGGGTCTGATCACTGTAAATGCTCTTACTGCAGCGGATTCTGTTATGATTCCGGTTCAGTGTGAATATTTTGCGCTAGAGGGCCTTGGAAAACTGCTCAATACGATAAAAATCGTCCAGGGGCGTCTGAACCAGGAGCTTGAGATCGAAGGGATCTTACTGACTATGTATGACACCCGGCTGCGACTTGCGAATCAGGTGGTAGAAGAGGTGAAGACTCATTTCCAGGAATTGGTCTTCGATACCGTCATTCACCGGAACACAAAACTTGGTGAAGCCCCAAGCTACGGAGAAACGATCGTTATGCATGATGCAGCAAGTAAAGGTTCGGTCAATTACCTTAATTTTGCAAGGGAAGTCCTCCAGAAGAATAACTTGACGAAGATCGGCAATGACGACAAAATAATTGAATTCAACGATGAGCTCTAACGCAAAAAAGCGTCCGCCACTTGGAAAAGGACTGAGTGCTTTACTTGAGAACACCGAACCAGACATCACATCGAAGTCCGCTAATTCAGGCGTGGTCAATTCGGTATCCATGTTACCTATCGAAAGTATCGAGGCGAACCCTTTCAATCCCAGGACCAGCTTTGAAAAAGAAGCACTGCTCGAGCTGAGCCAGTCCATCGCCGTACACGGGATCATACAACCATTGACGGTAAGGAAACTTGGTAGAGACAGGTATCAACTGATCTCCGGGGAGCGTCGTTTCAGAGCGTCTCAAATGGCGGGACTCAAAGAGGTTCCGGCTTACATAAGGGTTGCGAATGACCAAACTATGCTTGAAATGGCATTGGTGGAGAACAT
>JBKCAB010000071.1:0-1392 GCA_046307935.1 Bacteroidota bacterium
ACGAAGAGTAAATCCAAATAAAACCGATGGAGAAACATCCGAACCAACGCACATTGGACTTTCATGCGTAGATCTTGGCCAAAAAGAAGCAAGATCACACAAAACAACACGCGAATTCAGAATACGATAACCTGATCGCGGCTGCAGATGCGCTTAGGGATCAGAAGAAATTTGAACAGTCCATTTTAAAGTACGAGGAAGCGCTCCGCAAGAAAGACGAGCAATACCCTAAAGACCAGATAGCGGCCTTAAAGAAACTGGTCGAGGATGATAAGAAATACAAAGACCTGGTATCTCAGGCTGATATGTTTTACAACCAGCGCTCTTGGATGGCAGCCAAGGACAAGTATACGCAAGCCAACAAGCTGAAGCCTGCAGAGCAGCATCCGATCACACGACTGACGGATATTGACAAAAAGTTGACCGAGCAAACTGCTGCTCAGGAGAAGAAAAAGAAGTATGAAGATGCCGTGGCAGTGGCCGATGAATTATTCAAATCGGAGAAATACGAGGAAGCGAAGTTGAAATATGAGGAGGCATTGACCTTTGAGTCATCTGCTACTTACCCGGAGGAACAGATCAAAGAGTGTGATAAGTTTATTGCTGCTTTACTTGCAGAAAAGCAAAAAAATGAAAAAATCGTCAAGTTGCTTGAAGAAGGCAATACTCTCTTTACTGCCTCGAAGTGGAACGATTCCAAGTTGAAATACAGTGAAGTACTCGGGCTTGATCCAGCTAATCAGACTGCGAAAGACAGGATCACTGAGATCGACAAGAAGATCGCTGAGGAGGCCGATGTTGCAGCACAAACAGCTAAATTCAATAAGCTAGTTTCGGATGGAGAATTAGCAGCCAAAGCACTGAAGTATCCTGATGCGGTTACCAAGTTCGAAGAAGCATTGAAGATAAAGAATGATCCTGTTGTTCAGTCCAAACTGGAGGAGGTGACCAAAAAGATCAAAGAGCTTCAGGAAAAAGAAGCGAATGAGAATAAATTCCAGGAACTTAAAGCAGCAGGCATTCAGTTGGCAGGAGAGCAGAAATGGCTGGAGGCCAAAACACAGTTGCTGGAGGCAAAGCAGATGAAGTCTGATGACGCTGAGGTGAATAAAAAGCTTATTGAAATAGAAGCGAAGATCAAAGCGAATCAGGAGTTTGTTGAACTTGAAAAAGCCTACAACGATCTGATTGCCGCTGCAGAAGAGAAGGCTAGCGCAAAAGATTACGATGGTTCCATTCAGAAATTTAAGGAGGCGCAACTTAAAAAACCGGCTGAAACTTTGCCGAAAAAGAGGATAGAGGAATTGGAGACTTTGAAAAAAGCGGATTCCATTCGAGCAGAACAAGAAGCCAAGTACCAGCAAAGAATGAAGGCCGGTAAGGAGCTTATGG
>JBKCAB010000072.1:0-572 GCA_046307935.1 Bacteroidota bacterium
GATGTATAAAGATTTTATCAAGATCAATTGCATTCTGAAATTGGCAAACTCCATAATCCAACATAACCTTATGCAGGCTAATATCTCCTGGGTGATTCGTGAGTTGAGGAGGAGATTGAATTAAGAATTACGTACATTTGGGTTCATATCTTTTGATTGGAAGATTCAGCTCTGCGTATAGTTCATTGGCTAAGACAGCATCAATTTTTCAGTTGATTTCAATCGCTTGTGTTTTGTTTTCCTGCAGCGAAAAATCAAGATCAGAGCTCATTTTGGGTATCTGGCGACTTCAAACGATCAAGTTCCTCGACAATGATGAGGTGCGCAGCTTTGAATCTGACAGCACAATTATTCTGGAAATCCGTAATAGCTCACTGTCCTATCGTGAAGTGCACAGCAAGGGAAGAGCAGAACGATTCGATTATACACTCAAGGAAGACAGTATTTTCCTGTTAAGGGATTTCAAGCAGCGCTTGAATGGAAGGATTATTCAGCTGGACGAACAGACGCTAGAGTTTGAAGACCGTGTATTCAGACCGGCTAGACAGTGTTTTGTACGCATCAAATAGCAC
>JBKCAB010000073.1:0-337 GCA_046307935.1 Bacteroidota bacterium
GTATCGTGCTGAGCGAGTGCCTTTGAAAGATGATAATCAGTGCAGGAAGATGCCTTGATACTGTTCAAACTTCTCATCAGAGCATGCTCAACCTCAGTTGGAAGTTCGCCGCTGTTTATTACCGGAATGAGTAACTTTTTGAAAGCATCTTTCCATTCTTTACCATGTGGCTGGACACGAGGACCGAAGCGGTCATAAGTGTGGAGGTGAGCGAACTCATGTAGTGTGGTCACCAGAAACGAATAGGGATTGAGATCTCCGTTGACGGTGATCCTGTGTCTTTCGCCGTTCATTCCTGCACGAAAATCTCCCAGTTTTGTATTTCTTGAGCGCACGA
>JBKCAB010000074.1:0-2225 GCA_046307935.1 Bacteroidota bacterium
GGATTCGATCTTGAAGCCTCCGTCGTAATAAAATAATTTCTTTTTAACATCACCAAGCGACTTGAAATCCTCCATTTTCTCAACCTCTATAAGTTTCGATTCAGCATCTTGTGCATAAATATTCTGATCCAGTTGTAGCCACAGATATTCCAGTTGATCAGGCGAATTATTGGTGTAGGCAATGGTTTCTTCACCATACAAACGTTGCGTTTCGTCATCGATCCGAATACTCATCTTGTAATCCGCTTTTTGCTGATAATAGGAGGGACCGGGTGCGCCTGCTGCGGTTCGGAAACCGTTCGGAGTTGGTAACTCAACGTCAAGCTGGGCAAACTTGCTCTGTCCGGCACAAAACCGAGCACCAGTGAGCGTGAATGCGAGTCCAAGGATCAAATGGGTATAATTCATTTTAAATCTTTTAATGATATGGTTTGTTCTTTGCGTCCTGGCAAGAAAGCACAGACTGTTTTCTTCCCTCTGAAGATCAGTGTAGCTTTATTCTGTTGTTCCGAGAATTCATTCATGAGTAGATCAAAGCTCATGCGAATATTTTCATAGAAAGAGGCAGTACTGCCGGATAAGTAGAAATGTGTCATTCCATTGAGTTGTACATCGTATCCTTCCAGCTGCCATTGCACCTTGGTGCCATCGAGACTAAGATTAACATCTCGATTGAAAAGATTCTGCAACTGAGAAACAAGGATCGAATCACTTTCATTGCCGCTCAACTTCTTTTGGGAGATCTGATTTTTTTCGAGCGCTTTCTCGAGATCATGCGTTGTAACGGTAAGTGTTGCTTCAACACGTCCATTCAAATCGTCAAGCTCGATCTCAGCAAAAGCGAAATAGAACTCATGAGCCGAAACACCCAGAGAAAGAAGGAGGAACAAAATAAAACTACTTAACCGTTGCATGATCTAGTTCATTGCTAAAATAAGAAGAATAGAACACTGTTAGAACATCTAAATCCTCCTTATGTTCTATTTTTTTAAGTTCGGTTTATGCGCTGTGATACATTCAATTGAGAGACAGCACTTGCAGAGGTATAGCTCATTTTGATCCTAGAATTCAAAGAAAGTAGTGTTGCAATTAACCGAATAGCATATTCAACTTAAAAAAAAATCTTCGTTGTGCGATTCGATAGTTTAAATTTTGAACTAATGCATTGAAATAGTATTAGAGCTATTATCGCATTTGACTGACACCTTGCTATTGGGAATTCGCTAAAAATCAGTGTTCGATATATTTCGAACATTAAAATTCGCGAATTCTAAAATTTTGTAGGTAGCAACAACTGCAGAACAATTTAGAGCATATCACTTATTCCATGTAGTCTAATGACTACAGTCGCTCTACTTCTTCCGGTTCTTCATCTGCTCCATCTGTGCTTTTTGCATTTGCTCAAGTCTTTCCTGGAACTTTGATTTCTTTTTCTCTTTACCTCCTGCAGCGTTTGCGGCTTTTCTCGCGGCCATTTTCGCTTTCAATTTTTCCTCGTCAACAAAAAGGTACTTGATCAGTACCATTAAAAGGATGGAGATCAGTGTAGAAATGAAATAATAGTAACTCAATCCGGAAGAGTAATTATTGAAAAAGAAGATCATCATGATCGGAAAGATGTACATAATCACCTTCATATTTGGCATTCCCGGTTGCTGCGGTTGTTGCATATTTCCGCTGTTCATCACTGTGTAGATGAGTGTTGTACCCGCCATCAGCAAGGTAAATAGACTGACGTGATCACCGTAGGGCCAGATGTAAAATCCGAAGTCAAGAATAGAATCATAAGATGAAAGGTCTTCGGCCCAGAGGAATGACTGTTGACGCAACTCGAACGCAGCAGGAAAGAATCGGAATACAGCGAGCAATATCGGCATTTGGATCAACATCGGAACGCAACCTGCAAGCGGATTCGCCCCCGATTCCCTGTACAGCGTCATCATCTCCATTTGCTTTTTCATGGCATCCTCCTTGTTCGGATATTTGGAATTGAGCTCGTCCACCTCAGGCTTAAGAATACGCATCTTGGCTGATGAAACATACATCTTCCATTGTATGGGCATCAGCACCAGTTTTAGAATAATGGTTAACCAGAGAATGGCCCAACCAACTGCTATTCCATTGTTCACTAGGAAATTGAATAGTGGCTGAACTGCGTATATGTTAATCCAGCGAAACAATCCCCATCCAAAATTCAGAATATCTTCATAAGCGCTGTCATAGGA
>JBKCAB010000075.1:0-5485 GCA_046307935.1 Bacteroidota bacterium
TATGCGGGCAGCGTCCGCTCACGAACCATTTCGTTCTTCACGGTATCGATAAGGTCCACGATCTTGTTCGCCATATCTGCCGCTCTTTCCGGTTCTCGATCCAGCACGTCGATCTGTATCGACCCAAAGCGTGTTCGAACGAAGAAGAAATGATCATTGTATGCCTTTACGAGCTTGTAATATTTATTCGGATCATTCTCATCAATCTTGTAGTGTTTGAACAGGTCAAACTGTTCTACGATCTTGTCGCGAATCCTTGATGACTGAAGGATCTGTACCAGCTGTTCAGCTTGTTCCTCTTCACCGAAGTCCATGGAAGCTGCCTTGGCATTCCGCTGCTCAGAAAAAGACACGGTGCTGGTTGCAGCCGGGAAAACGACCGCAGTTGAACGGTAAACAGGCGTCATCAGGAGCGATACGATGACGGATAATACCGCTGCGGAACCGGTAACTATAGCGAGGATCTTTCTGCGTTTCCAAATGAAGATCAACAGATTCTGTCTATCACGATCAAGTTCGGTAAGCTGTTCGCCCATAGTTTTCAATTTTGCAGTTGCGAATTTACGTTTTCTTCCGTATTTCGAGACTATTAACTCATCTTCCTCTGTTTTATTATAGTGGAATCTATCCTTTTGTGAAGAAGCAGTAACTTTCGAACTTCTAAATAAGTTCAAGAACAGATGAGACACTTTTTGACAATCCTTTTCTTTCTAACTGGCAGCTGCACATTTTCCCAGCAGGAACCGATATTCTCCCAGTTCTGGAATGCAAAGACCTATTATAACCCTGCAATGACAGGAGTTGGATTCAAACATCTGACGACCACAATCGGTCGCTGGCAGAATGTTGGAGTCGATGGACAACCGATCACCCAACTACTTGGGTATGCTTTACGGTCTAAAAAACTTCATGGAGGGATAGGATTCACCTACTTGCGTGAAGAGATCGGTAACAGTCTTTTCAACAAAGCTAAATTCAATTACAGCTATCACATCGCAACGAAGAAGGGAGGGAGTATTTCTTTTGGTGCCGGAGCTGGGTTCAATGCATTGAAGTCAAGTGTCGCAATGCCCGAGACAAATGATGCAGAAGGATTAGGTTTTACCACTGATATCGGACTGACCTACGCCATTAACAAAAGTAGTATTTCACTCAGTTGTACACAGATTAACAGCGGAAGGGTTACCGACGCGTATTCGGAAACACCACATTTGATACTTATGAGCGATTATGTCTTTGGTCAAGAAAATGGAATCCAATTGAAGCCACAAGTATTTGTAATGACCGACTTTTCAGACATCACCTTCGATGTCAATGCCCTAATCATGTGGAAAGGAAAGCTGGGAGCTGGTGTCACTCTCCGAAGTAACGAAGACCTGTCTTTTTCGGTGAATTGGGATATACTTAAAAAGTTCAGGGCCGGGTATGCCTATGATCTGGTGCTCGGAGCGCTATCCGGGCAATCGAAAGGCTCGCACACAGGGTTCTTCGGTTTGGTATTCCGTTGAGTTTTATTCTTCTTTATCAGAAAAAAGCCGAAATAGGCTTTTGAGATCGATCAATTTAAGTAGAAACAGGAATACAATGCCTGAAAAGAACTGTAGTAGCATAAAGTAGTGCCAATGCCTTCCAACTACTATCAAAACGGACATCAGCGAAACAAAGAGGGCGTAGCTGATCACACGGTTAAATGACCAATTCAGCTTCAATTTTGAATGTGCAACGATCATTTGGGCTACTGCTGTTGATCCTTGCGTGATCAGTGTTGCCAACGCAGCACCTTGTGCACCATGTTGAGGTATGAGCAAGCAATTCAATGCTACGTTTGTGATCACTCCGATCAATGAGATCACATTCATTGCGCGAAGGTCTCCGGCTGCGGTGAGCAGTGTACCATAGACCAAGCTTAGGCTCATTCCCGTAAAAACCCACATCAGCAATCGAAAAGACGAAACCGATTCCTCGATCTCTTTGGTGTAGATCAGATCCAGGATATCGTGTGCATGTACCTGACAAAAGAAACCAATGAACAAGGCGCCTCCTACAAGCAGTTCACGTGATGTTGCCAAGAGACCTGAGAGCTCTTTTTTCTCCGCGAGCATTCTCGAAAAAATGGGCAAGAGCAGGTTCGCAAAGATCATCCCGAACATGAAAAGTGCGTCGAGCAGACGAAATCCTTGGGCATAAACTCCGGCCTCATAAGCACCATTCGGATGGATCCGTTCCAGCATAACCGAATCTGTTCGCGTATAGATCATCATCAGCAGGATCAGCAAGGCATAAGGAAAACTCTTCCTCAGGATCACCAGTGAAAAGGCCGAATCGAATCCAAGACGGGGCCAACCTGTTCTTCGGATCATGATGACCGCTGCAGTGATCAGTGTAAGTCCATAGCACAGTGTTTGGATCCAAATGAACCACTCAATGCGAAATGGGGTGCCGACCCAAGGAGTGTAAAGCAAGATCCCGCAAAAGACGATCAGTAGGAATCTATCGAGCACAGATATGATCGCATCGGTCTTAAAAAGGTGAAGTCCACCGAAATGACTTCTGAAATATGCAATGAACGTGACCAATAATTGATTGAAAACCAATATTGTGAGCAGGAAAAAGGCGTAGCTGCTGTATCCGGAGATCAAAGCAACGCCGAACGTTACTGCTGAATAAAGAAGGAAAAAAAGTAGCCTAAGACCGATCAACCTGCCCCAATAGTTGGAAACCAAATGGGGATATTGCGCAACATGACGCGTGGTGAAATTATTCACGCCAAGATCCAGCAATATATTGAAAAGGAAGGAAAGATTCAGCAGCGAAAAATACAGTCCGTAATCTTCGGTAGCTACGCTGTTCTGCACTGTTGCATCAATACCAAAGATCGCTAGCGGCTTGATCAACAAGTTGAGCAGAATCGTAAGCAACAGACTCGAAAGGAACTTTCTTTGCATGCGTCAAATTAACGCAAATCTGAACGATTAATTGGGCAGAAAGATAAAATTCTGATTGGTGTGCTTCATCGGATCGAAAGGCGTGATGAGTCCTTGAGCGATAACATTCGACTGGTAGTTCAGCTCAGTGAGGAGCTCCAAGCATTTCGTTCGATTCTCGTTATCCCACAATTCAGCGTAGATGATCGGTCGGTTGACTTCAATGATCCGTCGTCCTCCCTTGAGCGCATAGTATTCAAAATTCTCTACATCGATCTTAATTCCCTGAACCGGTTGTCCGTTGATCAGGTCATCCAGTTTGTGAAGGGGAACTTTGAACTCATCCCCCTCGTTCCAATCCGTGATGGATACATGCTTTACATGACTCAGACCTTGCATTTTGGTGCGACCTTGGTGTGGAAGGATCATCTCTACCTCACCCGTTGCATCACCCACAGCTGTTTCGTGTATTTTGATCTTATCCAGTCCAAAATGGCCGATCACACGTTTGAGTACTCTGAGATTATCCGGAAGCGGCTCGATCGCATGAACTGTCGTGTTAGGAAGTTTTTTGGCGAGATGAACCGTCATGATCCCCACGTTCGCACCGATATCCAAGACATCCCCTTTTCCATCCTTTAGTAGCGACAGGAAATGGAAGAAATCTCTTTCCTTTACATCGCGTTTAAGTGTTCGTATCTTGAATAGTGCAAAGACATACAGATAGTTCTGAAAACCCAGCAATCGCTGCAGAAAATATTTTATGCTGTTCTTCAACTTCCCTTATGAAGCCGCAAAATTAGGAAAAGTTAGGGAAAACGGACTTATTTCGACCCCTCTAATGAAGGAACTGACAGGCTCTTTTTCATTTTTCCTTTGCTGGAGCGATTCAGATAGATCACCTTGTATGCATAGTCAGGGTTGGCAACGTCAAGATCAGGGACTTCGACCTTAAGATTTCCACCCGCTGAAGTATGAACTATTTGGTCTAATTTTCCAATGTGGGATAGTCCTTCACCGTTGGTTGAATAAAACTGGATCCTGTACCAGTGTTTTTTAATGGACAACGATCCCTTCAGTCCCTTCACCGAAAAAGAAGGATTTGAGCGCTTTCCTGCTTTTACAATGGCTACCGCACCACCTTCTGCAGTGTATCTGTCCGTGAAGGATTTGTTGTCAAAACCGGATAGATTCTCGTGCTGATAAACATCAACGTGATTCCATGGACATGGTGCTCCGTATTTTTGGAAAGGATGGCCGTGTACGTCTTTCGCGAAAAAACAGGGTTCGTTCTCATCGGTCTTACCGATGATCATGTTGTTCATACAGGGATTTTCAGTGAACAAGTTCCGCCAATAAAAAGTGGCATTATGCACCCATCCTATTGCATGTTCACCATCTGAACGCACAAGCGAATAATTCTCCAGCTTTCGTTTTTTCACATTGGCATCATCCCACTTTTGAGGACTATATACCCCTTTTCGTAGGTCAATACCCTCAAAGAACGTTGCGATTTTTCCAAGGTCTTTTTGATAATCAAAGTCAAATACCCCGCGATCCCACCACCAATCCATTCCCGTTCCGAAACCACCCATGAAGGCAGTCGACCAGACACTATTATGGAACTCGATCCCGGTGCAGCAGAACATCGCAATCTTTTCGGGGCCCATCTCTTCGATGAAGACAGGTTTTCGGTACTTCTTCCAGTAAGCTTCCAATATATCGAACCTTCTTTTGAAATTGATATCCTTGATATCTCCATAGCTATGCAATCCAACAATATCTGAAAGTGTGAAGAAGCTGGTCGCAAAGGAGGTTTCCATTTTTCCAACAGAGGCATAGGTGTGACAGAACTTTACTTTTTCGTTGAGGTGCTTAGAAATGTAATCCTGTTGGCCACTTATCCAGATCCTTAGTCGCGCCGCAGCGTAGGATTCTGCATCTTTTCCCGAACTGCCCGGGATACCGACTTGATTTGTCTGCTTCAAGCCCTCAAGCTCCTTTGAGAGTTGGTAATACCAGTTATCCACCTCAGAGTAGCCGTAGAATGCCATGTTGGGACTGTATCCCCATCTCGAGAAGACGTACCGTAAGCAGTTCTTTTGCCATTTGATCGCTGCTTCATTCGTAAAGTATTCCTCCACATTTTTCAATCCAAATGCTTTCAGGTAGGGATTGTTCTGCCAGCGGATTGCTGCCCATTCTTCCCGCAGCATAACCTCTACGTGGTGACGGAACAAGATGAAATACACGCCATTCTTTTCACATTTCTCTATGATCCGATCAAAAGCATGCATCTCATCCAGCTTTTCAAAATAATTGTGATGTAATGGCCAGTCGGGGAGGGCTGCCTGAGCACCCAACTCGAAGCGGGCAAAATTACCACCTTCCGCAATGAATTTATCGAGAGCCTCCAGATGACGCTTGTTTTGAGAGGGAAGGTAACCACATTCGCCTGCACTGGCCAGATTTTCAGAAATGGCATAGAACGGCTCTCCTGTTTCACTGAAATACATCCAGCGGTCGGCTTCGTTGCCTTCTGATCCAATAGTTAGGTATCC
>JBKCAB010000076.1:0-8088 GCA_046307935.1 Bacteroidota bacterium
TACTTCATCGAGGCGAACAAATAGCACTGAGTTGGCGGAGCATCCGAGCGGGAACACAGGCATTGAACAGTTCTTTAAGCTTTCCATTCCTTTTTGGCACTGCTTTCGGAACTGAGGCCGGCTTTCAACTCTACAAAAGGGATACGTCATTCCTTGAAACCCGATCTCTCTTGGGCATGACCTACTCATTGAAAGGAGGCGACCAGCTGAAGGTATTCTACCAAAGACATGCTTCCTCCTTGCTTTCATCGGGTTCATCCCTCAATGCACTCAACGGCTTTGTGAACAACTCCTACGGCTTTTCATACAGTCAGCGAGCCGTCGACTATCTGCCTAATCCCTCGCGAGGATTGATCATACACGCTGAAACCGCCGTTGGTTCGCGAACAGCTCTAACGGCTGACTCCATACAAGAGCGCAAAACGACTGTTAGAGCCGGCCTGAATATCAATTGGTTCCTCCCAATGGCCAAACGTCATGTACTCCGTTTATCCACATCGTTTGAAAATTACCATGCTCCTTTGATCTATACCAATGAGCTATACCGCTTCGGTGGATTGACTACCCTCCGAGGCTTCAACGAGGAAGAGATCTTTGCCAGCACGAAGCTGATCAGCAGTATCGAATACCGTTTCCTTACCGATCGTAACTCACATGCCTTTCTATTTTTCGATCAATCGATTTACGAGAAAAGATCAGACAATTACCTTCGGGATCTGCCTTTCGGGTTTGGTGCCGGTTTTTCATTTGGAACCAACATCGGTATCTTCTCCATATCCTATGCTCAGGGAAAACAGTTAAACAATCCTATTCTACTTCGTAATGGGAAAGTACATTTCGGATACATTGCTTTCTTCTGAGATCGGTACTATCTGCTTGTCGCTCCTTTTATTTTAATACGAGATTATTTACAATGGATTGCGCTTTTCTCTAATCTTGACAGTTCAGTTTTCAATTGGAAATGGAATCAACACAAAAGTCGCAGGTACTTCATCAAAACAATCCCATCTCCATATGATAGCGGGCAGAGGAAAGGAATTTAAGCTTTTTTCGACAGGCCCAGAGAATGTTGCATTGAGATTCGGATCTCCTTCATGAAATCCGATGCATAGACAAAATTGAGGATCTCCTTATTCTCAGTAGTAAGTATGGATTTGCGATCGCCTTCCCACCAATTATTGCCTTCATGAATGAATAAGATCTTATCCGCGATCTCAATTACTGAATTCATATCGTGGGAGATCACAACCGTCGTAATTCCAAATTCATAGGTGATCTCGCGAATGAGATTATCGATCAGAATGGAAGTCATTGGGTCCAAACCGGAATTGGGCTCATCGCAAAACAAATACTTTGGATTCATGGCAATTGCCCTGGCAATACCGATACGCTTCTGCATACCGCCGCTACATTCTGACGGATACAGCTTGTTCCTTCCGGCAAGATTGACCCGTTCAAGACAGAAATTTACGCGGTCCAGCTTTTCCTTTTTCGTTTTTTTGGTGAACATATTCAGCGGAAACATGATGTTATCCTCAACCGTCATGGAATCAAAAAGTGCAGAACCTTGAAAAAGCATTCCGATCTCTTTTCGGATATCAGTGCGTCCCATCCGATCAAGACCGGTAAACTCCCTATCGTCAAAGAAAATTTCACCGGAATCGACCTCATGCAAGCCAACGATGCATTTTGCAAGTACGGATTTTCCGTGTCCGGACTGACCGATGATCATGTTCACCTTTCCCTGTTCAAACACTGCGGTGACCTCCTTCAGAACGCGGTTCTCACCAAACGATTTGTTCACATTCTTTACTGAGATCATGAAAGCAATATCATTTGAGTAAGCAGGAAATTAGCGATCAGGATAGCAATACTGCTGATGACAACAGCCTGGGTCGAGGATCTTCCGACCTCGAGCGAGCCTCCTTTCGTATAATAGCCATAGAAAGAAGCAATGGAAACGATCAGAAAACCGAAAACCACTGTTTTGGTCAGGGCATACCAGATATTCTTCATTTCAAAGAAGGAGCGAATACCAAAGACATAGACTTCCGTGGTCGACAGTCCTGAGAGTGTTACGGCCAACCAGCCTCCCATCATACTCAGTATCATCGAAAAGATGATCAGAATTGGAAAAAAAACAATTGCGGCAGCTACTTTGGGAAGCACAAGGAAAGAGAGCGAATTCACTCCCATGATCTCCAGGGCATCGATCTGTTCTGTCACACGCATCGTGCCGATCTCAGAAGCGACGTTTGAACCTACTTTTCCCGCTAAAATGAGTGAAATGATCGTCGGGGAGAATTCCAGGATCGTACTCGACTGAGTAATGTAGCCGATCGTGTAATCCGGCAACCAAGGACTTGTCATGTTCGAGGCGGTCTGCAGTGCAATTACACCACCCATAAATGTTGACATCAAAGCCACTATGAAAATCGAGTTGATACCAATCTGTTCGATCTCACTGAACAAACGGAGTCGAAAGACTCCCCACTTCTCCGGTCTGGAGAAAACGATCCCAAGCATGACCACATACTTACCGATATTTAGGAGAATTTTCACTGTCGCTAAAATAGTTTAAATTCTTTGTTCCACACTGGAGAGCTCAAAACTTTATCAGCGCTAAATACACTTTTCCCGTAATTTTGAAATGTGAAGAAAAAGGGCATTCGTTCGCGTTCGGAAGTGATGGACTCCTTTCGGAAATTCATTCCGGAGCACTTTGTTGCTTATGTCACAGACCTGTTCTTAGCTGCGAACGTCCGCTTCAGTATCGTGCGCTCAAGAAATACAAAACTGGGAGATTTTCGTGCAGGAATGAATGGCGAAAGACACAGGATCACCGTCAACGGAGATCTCAATCCCTATTCCTTTCTGGTGACCACACTGCACGAGTTCGCTCACCTCCACACTTATGACCGCTTTGGTCCACGAGTCCAGCCACACGGTAAAGAATGGAAAGACGCTTTCAAAAAGCTACTCATTCCGGTAATAAACAGCGGCGAACTTCCAACTGAGGTTGAGCATGCTCTGATGAGAAGTTTGAACAGTATCAAGGCATCTTCCTGCACTGATTATCATCTTTCAAAGGCACTCGCTCAGCACGATACCCAAAAAGAGGGAGAGGAGCTTCTTGAAAAACTCGCTCACAACAGTCGATTTCTGTTGAATGGAAGACAATTCGTCAAAGGGCCTTTGCGAAGAAAACGCTATGTTTGCCAGGAGGTATCGTCCAACAGGTCCTACCTCATCAGCTCATTAGCAAAAGTTAATCTGATCGATCATGACAGAAAAGAATAAGAACTATTGCATCATCATGGCCGGGGGGATCGGTAGTCGATTTTGGCCGATGTCTACGCCAGATCATCCAAAACAGTTTTTGGATGTGCTTGGAACAGGTCGTTCACTGATCCGGATGACCTATGAAAGGCTGCTCCACATTGCCCCGTCTGAGCAGGTTTACATACTTACCAATGAACGCTACAAGGATCTTGTGCTCGAACAGTTGCCTGAGCTGGATCCTTCACAAGTTCTCACCGAGCCGAAGCGAAAGAATACTGCTCCTTGCATTGCGTACGCAGCCGCCAAGATCAGGGCACTCGATCCAAACGCAACCATGATCATCACGCCAGCTGACCATTTGATCACCAAGGAAATCCGTTTCACAGAGATCATCCATACTGCAATCAGACAGGCGAACAGCGGAGAGCGACTCGTTACACTCGGGATCCAACCGACACGCCCTGATACCGGGTACGGTTATATCGAATTTGCCGATGACGTTGCCATAACAGCCGGTGATGTTACGCCGGTTAGGCAATTCCGTGAGAAACCGGATCTTCACACCGCCGAGCGTTTCGTAGCACAGGGTAACTTTTACTGGAACTCCGGGATCTTTGTATGGCGGGCCGATGCGGTACTTAACGCGCTAGCCAAATACGCATCAGAGCTCCATAGTATCTTCACAGAGAATACTTCAGCCTACAACACAAGGGACGAGCAAGCCTACGTAAATCAGTGTTTTGAGCGTTGTGAAGACATTTCCATTGACTATGCGATCATGGAACATGCTTCAAATGTGGATGTTGTATTGGCAGATTTTGACTGGAGTGACCTGGGAACCTGGGGAAGTCTGGGTGCTCATTTGAGTAAAGACTTTAACGGAAATTCTGTGATCGGGAAACATGCCCACCTGTTTCATTCGAAGGACTGTATTGTAAATGTATCAGACGATAAACTTGTATTGCTTGACGGTCTTGAAAACTATATCGTAGTTGAATCGGAAAACATGTTCATGGTCCTTCGCGGAGAAAATGAGCAGGAGTTGAAGAACTTCCTTAAAAAGGTTGAAAAAGACAGCCCTGGGTTCTTCTCGGAATAAAAAAAGCGGGATAGCCCGCCTTTCATTTTATCTGTTTCCATTTCTGATTTCCTCTGCCTCCCATTCGCGGTACAGATCGAAATAGCTCTTCGTTTCCATGACAACCACACCGCCGAGTGTGTCTCCGTATTTAGCTGGTAAACCCCCGGTATAGACCATCATCCTTCCAATCGCGGCTCCCGGAACGTTACCTATCTCAGCCGTCTTAACCCCATCCATGAGGTAGAGCATGTCGCCCTTACGTGCGCCACGGAATACCAGTTCACCGTCATCTGTCAACTTCACATCGGATGACGTACTTGCCACAAGTCCTTTAATATCAAATTGAAGTGGACTTTGATCGATATCTTCGGCAGAAAGTTGTTTGACCGGCAATTCACCGTATTCCAACTTAATCGACCCATCATCCGCAACAACATCAACAACAAGCAGTTCGAGGACACCGCTCTCAAATTTTATGTCTCCCAAATTACAGTAACCGTCCATTGGTACTTTTACTCTGATCCCTGACATGGTATCTCCGAAATAGCGGATCTTTGCGAAATACTCACCAGCAGGAACTGCGCTGATCCGGAATCGGCCGTCGGCATCCGTCAGTGCCTGGTATTTGTGCCCGTGATCCTCAATGAATACGTGCGCACCGTAAACAACCTTGTCGGATCCTTTTTCAATTACAGTTCCAATTACTTCTCCATAAGAACCCTGTGCAGCTGCAGTTACTACCATTCCGGTCATTACTGCCATCAACCATCTTTTCATGTTTTCTCGATTTTTAATAGAGATGCTGCAGAAAAGAAGATTCCATAAAAAAAGCTCCCTGAGGAGCTCATTTATTTTAGGCGATCTCTGCGCTCGAGCATGGGAAAGCTCTGTCGACCTTTTTGAACAGCCCTTGTAACACCTTACCTGGTCCAACTTCGATAACTTCGGCTGCGCCGTCTGTAATCATCTGTTGCATTGTTTGTGTCCACCGAACTGGTGCAGTCAATTGTGCCACGAGATTTCGCTTGATCTCTTCCGGGTCAACAATGGCCGAAGCGGTTACATTCTGGTATACCGCGCAGATCGGTTTATTGAACACTGTTGCCTCAATAGCCGCTGCCAATTCTTCGCGTGCAGGTTCCATTAATGGCGAATGGAAGGCTCCGCCAACCTGAAGGATCATGGCTCTCTTCGCCCCCGCTTCCGTCAATTTTTCGCACGCCTTTTCTACGGATGAAACAGCACCGGAAATCACAAGTTGTCCGGGACAGTTGTAATTCGCCGGAACTACCACTCCCTCGATACTGCCACAGATCTCTTCAACCACATCATCTTCCAGTCCGAGAATCGCTGCCATTGTGGATGGCTCCACCTCACAAGCCTTCTGCATTGCCAACGCACGCTTCGATACCAGCAAGAGCCCATCTTGGAAGCTAAGTGTTTTGTTGGCTACCAGAGAGGAAAATTCACCGAGTGAGTGACCTGCTACCATATCGGGTTTGAAATCATCCCCGAGGCATGCTGCCAGGATCGTGGAATGAAGAAAGATCGCCGGCTGCGTTACCTTTGTCTGTTTCAATTCTTCATCAGATCCTTCAAACATCGTCTTTGTGATCTCAAAACCAAGGAGCTCATTCGCCTTTTCAAACATTTCTTTTGCAATGGCTGACTTCTCAAAAAGATCCAATCCCATTCCTGAGAACTGAGCTCCCTGTCCGGGGAAAACATATGCTTTCATAATCCTGCTTGTTTTTGTGATGGCCAAAAATAACTATTCTTTACAAGGCAGAAAAAAAAGGGCCGGCTAAACCGACCCTTTCCTTAATTCAATGAGAAAAATTATTTCTTGATCACGAGCTTCTTTGTAGAAACAGCACCATCAACACTCAGGTTAACCATGTATGCTCCACCTGAAAGCAATTCTGTGTTGATCTGAACATTCTGTATTCCAGAAACAGAACCAAGATCCTGCGTGTACACCACTTTACCGGAAAGATCCGTTACGTTGATGCTCACTGCAGATTCCTTCGTAAGTTCAAAAGAAACAGCCGTTTCAGCAACTGCAGGGTTCGGATAAACTGACAGACCGAAAGTGTTTTCAATCTCTTCAACACCAAGCTGATCACCTGTCAACAGACGGATAGCCATTGCATTACCATTACTGTAAGCTGTGGGGTTCCCCTGATCATCGAGCGTATTGATCATGGAAGCATAGAAAGGCTGAGCAATGGTCTGATCATCCAGGATGCGGATTGGAGTAGTTCCGTAGTTGATCGGCTGAACTACTGCGAAATATGCTCCTGCAGGAAGTTCAATAACTTCTGTGAAAGGCACCTTCACTTTTCCAGCTGTGATCTCAGATGCTGCAACTGTGTAGTAATCGCTTTGTGCCTGTACACCATTCAAATCCACCATAGGAGTTAATCCGTTTTGGAAGAAATCAGCTGTATCCACAAAGAATATAAGTAATTCAGCACCTGCTGTACTGTTCGTAGAAAGACCTATCTCAAAACCGGAGATCTGGTTTACCGGATTTTTCAAGTGATACATGGCAGCAATGTATGTATCAGTTGGCTCACCGAATGAATCAGAACCAAGTGAGCTGGTTGCCTGGTCACCTGTAGGGTGAACACCTATACCATCCTGAGAATACACACCTTCTGTTATGTCAAAACTTCTGTTGGAAACGTTGTTATAGAAGTCAGCACTAGCCGATGTTTCACCGTTCGAAGTAACTGTGAATGTACCGTCATACTGACCCAAGGCAAGCGCCGGTGTTTCTGTGCCACCATACGTGGCGGTAACACCTGAAGCGAGGTCACCAACAGGATAAGTGTAGTTAAAAGAACCGTATTCAGCAACTACCTGCACACCTGTCTGATTGTTGATACCGAAGTTTAGGATCTCTCCGCCCAAGTCATACGAATCATCCAACTGGTCAACCGGAGTGCGTCCGTACTCGATCCCTTCGTTGTTTGTTCCTACGAAGAAAGCGTAGTTTGACTCCAGGTCATCCTGCGGCTGCTCGATGATCTTGAAATCATCAATGAACCAGGCATAACCCCATGTTCCTGTCCAGTTGAAACGGATATAAACTTCCTGCTGACCACCAGCTATTGCTGAAATATTGATGCGCACTTTACGTGGATTTTCGGTGCCGGAAGTCTGCTCATTGTAGTCTCTTTCCGGGAAAATATCGTAAACTCCGGTGTAAGTTAAAAGATCAGACTGCGGATTTAAGTCCGTTGGCCAAACAACATTTCCATTTCCATCCCCAATTCCAACCACCAAGTAAGGCTTTTCGAAATTGTAAGCTCTATAGAAGGTTTCGAATTCAACTACGACATTCGGATACGCTGTTAGATCAACAGGCGCAGCCATCGTCAACCAGCTATCTTCCACGTCCGTTCCGCCCTCTTCTCCACCGTAAAAGTCTGAATCAACAACAGCCCAACCGTTAGCAGCTGTAGTAGAGTTAATATCAGCAATCGGGTATGAGCCCTGGCATGAAATTGTTCCAATCGAAAAGTCCAGCGCACAATCCGCAGCATCGTGCGCGATGTCCCAATCGGTAGCATCAGAGAAATCACTTTCCCAGATCGTGATCTTTTCTCCATTTTCCTTCACCGGCTTGGCAGACTTTTCAATTCTGCTGTCCGATCTTTTTTCAACGATCGACGGCCTTGCCTTCTGTCCGTAGACATTAAAAAGAGCGAAAGTCGCGA
>JBKCAB010000077.1:0-4426 GCA_046307935.1 Bacteroidota bacterium
CAATAAAACTAGGGAAATACTTGACAGGAATCCGAAGATCAAAGCGGACTCCGGACAACGCTACGTAATGACGCTGTCGCACCTTCTTCGATGTTATATAGATAGTCATCAGTTTGATAAAGCAGAGCAGCTCATCAAAGACCTTAGATCATTGGAAGGTGTCAAAGGTTTCGATTCCACAGATATTCGGGTGAGGATCTTCACCAGTACAAGTAATTTGGAACTCGCATTGTTACATGCTATGGGAGACTTTGAAAATGCGGTACAGAAAATTCCGTCAATTGAAGCGCTGCAAGAGGAATACGGAGAAAAAGTTTCAAAGGAACAAGAGATCCTGTTCACCTACAACAAGGCATACAGTTACTTTGGTAAAGGGGAATTTAAAAAAGCCTTACAGTACATAAATCAAGTGCTGAATGATAATGAGCAAAATCTAAGGCAGGATATTTACAGTTTTGCCCGCTTGTTTAATTTGGTTTTGCATTATGAGTTAGAGAATTATGATTTTCTGGAATACGTTATTAAGTCGACGAACCGTTATTACAGCAAACAAGAGCGTGACTATGAGGTGGAGACGGTCTGTATTAAACACATTCGTAAATTGGCAAAATGCATAACTCAAAATGAACGACTGACAGAGCTTCAAAATATGAAGAAAGATATTGATCGCCTTTTACAGGACCATAATGAACGCGTAGTATTGGAGTATTTCAACATTGCAGCTTGGATTGATAGTAAGTTAAAACGTTTATCCATGTCGGAAGCAGTGAGGCTGTCGCTTAAAGATTTAATCCGGTAGTCAGACAAATGGACCCACTGATGGTTTTAACGTTTGTAATGCTTTGGACGAATGCATAATAGTTTTTTTCCGTAAAACGCAGTTTGAGGGCGAAGTCTATGTAGAACTTTTTGATTCTTAAGCCTGCTCTGTTCGTGATCATTACGTCGCCAAAGTTTTCTATCAGGACCGCTTCATCGAACGCATTCCCGTAATATGCAAGTCCTCCTCTGAGATAGATGGTGGAGGCAAGGATGTACTCTCAACCTAACCGTAAATTGAGTGCAGGTCTGAAAATTGATCTCGCGTAATCGTTCTCAATTTCATAATTATAGGGCAAATACGATCTGTCCTTAGTGGTTTTAAAATGTGCCATTCTGTAATCGATCAATTCAACGTCAAGGTTCAAACAGCCTCGTGTTCCTGCAATCCATGCGACCGATCCAATTAAACGAATCGGATTTCAGATGCGATATTTGTAGTTTCCTGATGGTACAAGGTTAGATGCCAGTACTTTGGTGGAATCTTCAAATTGGGAGGACATTGAAGCTGACCAGGAGTCCGTCAGTTCACCGAATGTGGGGGAATGCAACGATAAGCCAGCGCGAAAGGATTCATTGAACAAATAGATCGCACCAAATTTAAGATTGGTTCCCCAACCGGACGTGAAAAGATCATAGTGGTAATTAAAGCTCCGCAGCGGCGTACCATTGGTATCTGTTAGCGCTTCATTGTGCTTCATCTTTTCCTCGTACTTATGATGCCTAAATCCGACACTGGCTCCGAGATACAGTTTGTTGAGGTAATTGAAGCTGTATGAAACGAATAGTTCGTTTTGTCCGCCGTTTGTTTCTACTGTCCTATTGTGGATGACATCACCCGAATTGATTAGGGAACTGTACGTTTGCGTTGGAGCGTAATAGTTTATCACTGAAGTCTGATAGGCCAAATTTGAGCTAAACGGAAAATAGTCGTTGAGGGATCCCGGATCGATACCTTCTGCCTGAGAGGTAAACCCATCAAGTAAGGATGCGTATTGCTGTCCCTCATAACGAAATACATTGTGGAAACCTTCTATGCGATTGAGTCCGAATCCCAGTTGCTGGTAAAGAATTCCATTTCCTCTTTCAGAAATGTCAGAAGTGATGACCATTCCCAAACCAGATATTCCGCCTTTCCCGGCTATTCGTTGTGTTTCCTGACCATTGAATGTGCTGTTGTTCACGTTACGGCTAGCAATTCCGGTTATTTCCGCAAAGGATCGAGAAAATCTGCCTAAACCTGCCGGATTGAAAACTGCACAAGAAATATCCGCACCCAATGCACCAAATGAACCTGCCATACTTTCAAACCTTGCGGAGCCTGAGAAGCTGGTTCTTGAAAATCGGTAAAGGTCTGTTTCATTTTGTCCGAAGGAACCGGAACAAATGATTATCAAGACGATGCATGTTGCATACCTGAACATGGCTATGGTCTTCTCACGGGAGTTTGAATAGGCTTTTGACCCGCTCTACCGGAACCTCTGTTGTATTGATCTATCCGGTTATTCTCCTGATCAATCGAATGTCTCACTGGATGATTGTTATGGAATACAGCATTGCCTGAACGCAGCGGTTCATTTGTAGTCTGCATCGAAGGATTCGAATTCGCGCCGGGGCGAAGTATACCTCTGTTTTCGACTGGTCTTAAATTCATTGAGGCGCCTGGAGTAGAACCAGGGCTGTTTCTGAATGAGGAATAGTGCACGTGCTGACCGATGATATCTCCATTTTCAATTCTGGAATGATCAAGTTGACTGTTCTTTTTTGACAACGAGGGATCGTGTTGAAGTGACTTGATCGAACTTCCGCTTACGCGGTTGGGATCTCCGAAACCACCAAAAACTGAGCGCGGACCCGAATGGAAGTTTGAAAAATTCTCTTGGCTACTGTGCTGTGGTACTCCATTATATTCATTCGGTAAAGCATAAATACCGGTGAAATACCATGGGCTGTAGGCCGTTGCGTAGAAGCCATAGGGAGAACCAAAAGGGTCATACTGATAGAAAGGATTGAGATAGCCATACATGTAGGGTGAAAAGTAAGGAATTCCCCACTGACAGTAGTTATAATAAGGATTTCCTAAGCCCATACCGAAAAACCACAGGTCGCGTTGAGTAGCAAGATTGTAGGTGGAACATAAAGGGTCATCACTGAATAAACTCGATGTCAACGCACTACCTTCTTTTCTTGTCTTGAAGTTGGCGTAAGAGGTTTCGTCGTTGTAGGATTCTCCGAGTGGAATTTCCGTGGCTTTCACCAGGTAGATGTCGTCATCAATCATTAGTCCCGGAGAGTAACAGGAACAAAGTATCAACAACTGTAAGATGTAAATGCCAAAAAGAAATAGCCTACCCATTGTTCCGGTTTATCATGGAAAGATACACTTTAAATAGTACTTTTGCAAGTCAAAATACTGATCAAAACAGAAGGAAATCATGGCGCAAACATTCACTAAGCGATCGGAGGATTATTCAAAGTGGTACAACGAACTGGTCTACAGGGCTGATCTGGCAGAACACTCAGATGTTAGAGGCTGTATGGTTATCAAGCCATATGGTTATGCGATCTGGGAAAAAATGAAGGAGATACTGGATGCCAAATTCAAGGAAACAGGACATTCGAATGCGTATTTCCCACTTTTTATACCAAAATCCTACCTAAGCAAGGAGGCAAGTCATGTAGAGGGATTCGCTAAAGAATGTGCAATAGTGACCCATTACCGCCTGAAGAATGCAGAAGACGGGAGTGGTGTTATAGTCGATCCCGCTGCTAAACTGGAAGAGGAGCTCATCGTACGTCCCACCTCAGAAACGATCATTTGGAATTCCTACAAGAACTGGATACAATCTTATCGCGATCTGCCTATACTCATCAACCAGTGGGCGAATGTCGTTCGATGGGAAATGAGAACACGACTCTTCTTGCGTACAGCTGAATTTCTATGGCAGGAAGGGCATACAGCCCATGCCACAAAAGAGGAAGCTATCAAAGAGGCTGAACAAATGCTGGATGTTTATGCTGATTTCGCTGAGAATTTTATGGCGATGCCAGTTATTAAGGGAAGAAAAACAGAATCTGAACGTTTCGCCGGTGCGGATGATACACTGTGTATTGAATCGATGATGCAGGATGGAAAAGCGCTGCAGGCCGGCACATCGCATTTTCTAGGTCAGAATTTCGCCAAGGCATTCGAAGTGAAATTTGCTGACAGAGAAGGGAAGTTGGAATACGTTTGGGCTACTTCGTGGGGTGTTTCTACCCGACTTATGGGGGCGCTTATCATGACTCATTCTGATGACGAGGGATTAGTACTTCCTCCGGCTCTTGCACCGATCCAGGTCGTTGCTGTTCCCATTTACCGATCAGAGGAGGAGCTGACTGCTATCAGTGAAAAGATCACTCAATTATCTGCCAAGCTGAAGGCGCGCGGTATTTCTTTCAAATACGACGATGACGACAATAGACGTCCGGGTTGGAAATTCGCTGAATACGAATCAAAAGGGGTTCCTGTTCGTGTAGCAATGGGTCCGCGAGATCTGGAAAATGGTAAGGCTGAGATCGCTCGAAGAGATACCAAGACGAAAGTAGTGGTCGATCTTGAAGGTCT
>JBKCAB010000078.1:0-2784 GCA_046307935.1 Bacteroidota bacterium
TCCTTACACAGGGTCGGATGCTCACCAATGCTAAAGATACCGTGCAGGGTTTTATAGAAGAGCTGTACCAGCACCTCTCTCCTATGATAGAACAATCGGGCGGCACCAACTCGTTTGTGGGTATCGGCATCGGTGCGCCGAATGGGAATTATTTTCATGGTGCGATCGAATTTGCACCGAACCTGAAATGGAAGGGCATAATTCCTTTGGCTAAAATGTTTGGTGATAAGTTTGGAAAGCCTTCATTACTCACCAATGACGCCAACGCTGCAGCCATGGGAGAAATGATCTTCGGAAATGCTCGCGATCTGAAGGACTTTGTCACCATCACCCTTGGAACAGGCGTTGGAAGCGGTGTGGTTGTGAATGGCCAGATGGTTTACGGGCATGATGGATTCGCAGGTGAATACGGACATATCCGCGTCATCCCGAATGGCCGCAAATGCGGCTGTGGCAGATATGGATGTCTGGAAACTTATACTTCCTCTACCGGTGTGGTAAGGAGCATTATCGAAATGGATTCAGACAACAAAGCGTTTTCAGCTTTAATGAGCCTGGAAAAGCCAACCGCTAAAGACGTATTCGATCTTGCGGATAAAGGAGATCTATTCGCGAAAGAGATCATAGACTTCACTGCGAGAACACTTGGTTCTGCCCTTGCAGACTATACCTGCTTCAGCAGCCCAAAAGCGTATGTACTTTTTGGAGGTATCGCCCAACATACCGGAAATTTCCCTTCGATGGTCAAGAAATATATGGAAGAAAATATGCTGATCATTTTCCAGAACAAAGTGGAGATCAGAGTTTCCTCTTTGCACGACGTAAATGCAGCTGTGTTAGGCGCTGCAAGTCTCGTATTTTCGGAGGTAAGGTAGCTACAGTATGTAAAATCCGCAGTTAAAACACGCTATAATTTAATCAGGACCTCAGCATGAAAGCTCTATCAATCGTTTTACTGGTTTTCGCCTGCGCAGCGGCCCGGGCACAGGATAAAAGTGTGAATGCGGTTAGGAGTTCTCAGGAGATCCGTAAGCGCTACATTGACAAGGAAGTAAGTTTCCAACAATACCTTGGATCCAAAAGCCTCTACGTCGATCCGTTCATTGGAACCGGAGGTCATGGGCATACTTATCCCGGTGCAACTGCCCCATTCGGTTTCATGCAATTGAGCCCCGATACACGCTATGAAGGTTGGGACGGTTGTGGAGGTTACCATTATTCCGATTCTGTGATCTATGGGTTCAGTCATACGCATTTGAGCGGTACCGGTGTTCCGGATTACTGTGATCTGTTGCTTGTGCCTCAAAGCGGAACACCAAGAACCACTCCCGGATATAAGGATCCTGAAAAGGGCTATGGAGATCGTTTCTCGCACGAAAAGGAGAATGCAGCACCTGGATTCTATGAGGTCAAGCTCCTGAATCAGCAGATCAATGTGCGCCTAACGGTTTCGGAGCGTGCGGGAATGCATGAATATACTTTCCTGAACAAAAAAGGTAAGAAGTTCATTCTTATTGACTTGGACCATCGGGATAAGTTGCTATCACATGGAATGACCATCAACAGCAAGCAAAGTATCTCCGGTCACAGAGTTTCAGAAGCCTGGGCTTCCAAGCAACATTTCTATTTTCACTTGGAGCTTTCCGAACCTTTTCAGAAAAGCCGCGTGATCGATAAAGATGGTCAACACAAGCTGTTGCTGACCTTCCCGGAAAATACAGAAAAGATCCTTGTGCGCGTTGGCATTTCCGCTGTGGATGCTGAAGGTGCTCGAAATAACCTCCTTAAAGAAATCCCCGATTGGGATTTTAACAATGTTCGGGCGAAGGTCACTAAAATGTGGGACATCGAGTTAGCCAGAATCGATTTCAAGGCGCCGGATGTAAAGGTGATGACAAACTTCTATACAGCTTTATACCACAGCTTTTTACAACCTAATGTCTTTAATGATGTTGATGGCAGGTACCGTGGGCGGGATAATCAGATCCATTCCATAACGGATGGCATGAAACAGTATACCGTTTTTTCGCTTTGGGATACTTATCGCGGTACTCACCCATTGTACACCTTGGTTCAACAGAAAAGGACCAATGAATTCATTCATACGTTCTTGCGTCAGTTTGAACAGGGCGGTGATCTTCCTGTATGGGAGCTTTCCGGTAACGAAACTGAATGCATGATCGGATACCACAGTGCTTCCGTGATCGCTGACGCCTATTTAAAGAACATCAAGGAATTTGATGCTGATAAGGCGTTGAATGCTATGGTGTATACTTCAAAGATCAACGAACTTGGTAAGAACTTTTTCCGGAGGAATGGTTTCATAAGTTCGGGTGATGAGCCGGAATCGGTATCTAAGACACTCGAATATGCCTACGATGATTTTTGCATTGCAGCAATGGCAACCGGTCTGGGTAAAATGGATATTTACAGTGAATATTACAAATCGTCGTTGAATTTCATCAATGTGTATGACCCTCAAACGAAGTTCATGCGTGCCCGCCGGGGTGGATTATGGTATTCGCCATTTGATCCAACAGAAGTCAATTTCAACTACACAGAAGCCAACAGCTACCAGTATTCACTCTATGCTCCACATGCCGTTGAGATTCTCACTGACATGATGGGTGGAAAGGATTCGCTGGAGAACTGGCTTGATCGTCTTTTCACCACAGAGATGAAGCTCTCAGGACGCCATCAGGTTGACATCACCGGATTGATCGGTCAGTACGCTCACGGAAACGAGCCGTCTCATCACATGGCGTATTTGTATAACTACACGAA
>JBKCAB010000079.1:0-721 GCA_046307935.1 Bacteroidota bacterium
CCATTGGAATGAGAGATCAGGAAGCTATCGAAAAGCGGCGTACATTCGGGATCATTGCCCATCCGGATGCGGGTAAAACTACGCTCACGGAAAAGCTACTGCTCTTTGGAGGGGCGATTCAAACCGCGGGTGCCGTCAAGAACAATAAGATCAAAAAGACTGCGACATCGGATTTCATGGAGATCGAAAAGCAGCGGGGAATATCTGTTGCTACCTCTGTTATGGCATTCGAATACGGCGGCAAGCAAATTAATATCCTCGACACCCCCGGTCACAAAGACTTTGCTGAAGATACCTATCGAACACTCACCGCCGTTGACAGCGTTATCCTCGTGATCGACTGTGCGAACGGTGTCGAATCACAGACTGAAAAACTGATGGAAGTCTGCAGAATGCGAAATACACCGGTGATCATCTTCGTGAACAAAATGGATCGCGAAGGAAAAGATGCCTTCTCGCTGCTGGATGAGATCGAAGAAAAACTGAACATAAAAGTCCGACCACTCACCTGGCCTATTGGTATCGGAGACAGGTTCAAAGGTGTCTACAATATTTACAAGAAAGACCTGAACCTCTTCTCGGCGAATAAAACCAAAAGAGCAGAGGATATTGTTTCCATTTCTGACCTTTCTGATCCAATGCTGGACGATTTGGTAGGCGTCAATTTTGCAACAGAACTTCGTGAAGAACTCGATGTGATCGAAGGAGTTTATGACCCCTT
>JBKCAB010000080.1:0-1522 GCA_046307935.1 Bacteroidota bacterium
ATGGGATATGATGACGCACATACGACGGAGATCGCCGAGGACTGCAAGCATCCGGTGATTTCTATGATGGAGGAACAGAAAAGTGTCTCTGAAAAAGGAGGCACAATGCGCCTTGGTGCTTACAAATGTCAGCTAAAACCAGGATCTAAAGTGGCTGAGGCTTACAATACAGATCTCATAAGCGAGCGTCATCGTCACCGATATGAGTTCAACAATAAGTACCTTTCTGATTTTGAAAAAGCAGGTCTTATTCCAACAGGTAAGAACCCTGAAACAGGTTTGGTTGAAGTTGTTGAAATTGAAGACCATCCTTGGTTTGTCGGTGCACAGTTCCATCCCGAATACAAATCTACTGTCGCGAAGCCGCACCCACTTTTCGTTGCCTTTGTAAAGGCAGCAATTGAAAACAAAAAGTAAGAATAAAAATGGATAGAAATACCGTTATCGGTTTAGTATTGATCGGCTTGATCCTTTCAGTGTTTACCATCTTCAACCAACCTAGCGAGGAGGAGATCAAAAAACGTAACGCTGAGATTGCGAAAGCGAAAGAAGAGAAAGCCGGACAAAAAAAGGAAAAGAAAGAATCAAGTAACGAGTCGATCGTTGCATCTGAATTGCCATCGACCATCCGGCCAAAACTCAATGACGACGGAAGTCAAATCAGTACTGAAAAAGGACTCGTTTACACGGATACTCTGACTGGTAAGGACACCATAATAATGCTGAAATCCAATTCCCCCGTTCAGCCTGTAGAAAAAGGATCGGCAAAAGGCAAGCTCATCCGTTTGGAGAATGAGAAGCTGAAGATCGACTTCTCGACAAAAGGTGGTCAGGTAACCGCCGTTTACTTGAAAGGGTACAGTTCATATGCTGATTTTGCCGAAAACAGAAAAAACCAAACCAAGGATACAAACGCGTTGCTTCGACTTTTTGGTGAAGGAGATGCGGTCAATCAGTTGATCATTCCGATAAACGGAAATAAGATTCGTACAAGTTCCTATTTGTTTAATGTTGCAGAAGTAACGGACAGCCGAGTTGTATTCGAGCTTGACTTGGGCATGGGAAAAAAGGTCCGACAAATATATGCTTTGAAGGCAGATGCATTTGATCTGGATTACAAGATCGCCATAGAAGGATTTCAAGGACAGACTAATCCGAAGAATGTACTTTTGAACTGGGATCTTGCTTTCCGAAAGACAGAACGTTTATTTGGTGAACAGCGAAGGGTTTCCACGATCTGTATGAATTATGAGGAAGAAGGCCTCGATTATCTCAGTGAAATGGCTGATGATGATGCAGTAGCAGCCGACAAAATCAAATGGGTATCCTACAAACAAAGTTACTTTTCTTCATTCCTGAAGCCTGTGGTTCCATTCGGCAAGGAGGGAACCAAATTCAAGGTCCGCAACTACAATGAGGGTCATGAACGTCAATGGTCACATCTGAAAGATTATTCTTCTTACATGTCGCTCGGTCTTACTGATCTTTCCAACGAGACCCTTCAGTTCAACTGGTTCTTCGG
>JBKCAB010000081.1:0-1170 GCA_046307935.1 Bacteroidota bacterium
GTCAGCTATTGTGTAGGTATGAGTATTGCCGGTAGTCTGATGGAACAAAATCTTGCAGGTATCGATCCGGAGATCATGTCAAGTGGGATTAGAGATGCATTCGAAGGTCGCGAACCTCTCTACAGTCCTGATGAAGCGAACAGCATCATCCAGCAATACCTTCAGCAAAAAAGCGAAGGCCTGTATGCTCAAAACAAGGCTGCCGGTGAGGAATTCCTTCATTTGAACAGAATGCGTGATGAAGTGTGCATTACTCCAAGTGGTCTCCAATACGAGGTGATCGAAGAAGGATCCGGACCGAAGCCCGTACCGACAGATACGGTATCCGTTCATTACAATGGTACCTTGATCGACGGGACCGTTTTTGACAGTTCGGTCCGAAGAGGTCAACCGGCAACATTCGGAGTGAACCAAGTCATTCCAGGATGGACGGAAGCACTGCAGTTAATGCATGTTGGTTCTAAATACCGTTTATATATTCCTCAGCAACTTGCTTATGGCGCCAATCCGCATCCGGGTGGGCCAATTCAGCCCTACAGCGCGCTGATCTTTGATGTTGAACTATTAGAAATCGTGTAATGAAAAACTTTTTTTACCTTTTGTTTGCAGTTTTTGTGTTGAGTTCTTGTGGGTCGGATAAGGGCGGTGAGGACGATACTGTTGTGCTCAAGACTGCTAAAGATAAACTATCCTATGTTTTGGGATCGATCAACGCACAATCGATCGTGGGCAAGAATGATCCTAATGTCATGCGCTTGGATATGGAACGAATCGTCAAAGGTTTTGAAGCCAACCTCAACACAAACATGCCCTCTGATTGCCAGGCGACACTTGAAAAGCTCTACGGACCCTACTTTCAGGATTTTGATTCTACCTATGCCGGTCCGGGTGCAGAATGTCTTGGACGACTTACCGCCTATTCTTTTTATCGTGAAATGAAAGAAGTGGAAGCGATCGGTAAGATCGACCTTGCTATGATCGTAAAAGGATTCCGACATGGTTTACTCAAGAAGGACTCGATCATACCTGAGAAAGAAAAGCGTGCGATCTTCTCAAGCTTTCTCAAAGATGCCGAAAAGGTGATTCAAAAAAGGAATGAAGCTTCCGGAAACGCGATGCTTGACAAGGCACGCAAGATCAAGGGTGCAAGGACTTTTGAAAATGGTATTG
>JBKCAB010000082.1:0-1470 GCA_046307935.1 Bacteroidota bacterium
TCTTTTCCATCATTTCTGCAAGTGCAAGTCCACCTCCAAACATGATCAGTATACCCCAGGGGATCTTCTCCGTATCCTTCCAATCAAGCAGTTTTTTCTTTTCCTGCGAACTGGGAAGTAGAAACAATAATATTCCGCCAAGGATCGCAGCACTTTCATCTCGGTAGGAAAAGCCGAGAACAGGTACCAGAAGATCTTTGAATGACCAGAGAAAAACCACCATTGAAAAGATAGCCAGAACCTTTTTTTGATCATTCGTCCATGCCTTTCTTTCCAGCTTGAGGTCCGCATGCACTTCAAGCCGCTCCTTCCCCATCATCATGTAGAAAAAAGAGAACGTCGCAATGATCATAGCGATACTAATAGGTAAGCCAATAGTCATCCATTCCACAAAGTCGATCTTTACACCAAAACTGCCCTCTAGCGTTCCAGCCATTTGAAGGTTCGGAGGAGATCCGATCAAGGTGGCCACACCTCCGATACTCGATGCATAAGCCACCGACAAGAGAAGAAAAACACTGAACTTCTCTCTTCTTTGATGAGCGGGAAGTGCCTCAATAATGGCCATAGCCATGGGCAACATCATCAAGGCAGTGGCTGTATTTGAGATCCACATGCTCAATATACCCGTACTAATCAGAAAGCCCAAAAGAATGCGTGGCTTTGAGTTTCCTACCACCTTAATGATCCTTCTCGCAATTTGTTCATGAACACCCCATTTTTCGAGACCAAGAGCAAGAATAAAGCCCCCAAAGAAAAGGTATACATTACTGTCACCATAAGACAATGCAAGCTCTTCCTTGCCGAGAACCCCCAGTGGAATAGCCAGGACCAGGGGAAGCAAGGCTGTCACATAGATGGGAACGAGCTCAAAGATCCAAAAATAGATCATTAAACCTGCCAGTGCAGACGCATTGTATAAGTGATTTGAAGCACCTGTAAATAAGAGAGTTCCCAAAAATGAAAGAATTCCCAGGGCAATCAACAGTGATTTAGTGTTCATATCCAAAACAAAAAAAAGCGAGCATAGCCCGCTAGTGTTCTACATTATTCGACTTTTCAGCTCAACGCGTTTAGTTTTTCCACAAAAGAGATCGCGGCCTTTTCCAATGACTGACGTATTTCGCGGAATTCTGTTTTATTTTTGGCTGCATTGATACGTGTCAGCATATCGTCCTGAAAATCTGCTGCTTCATCGATCAAACTTTCAGCTGCAGCCTCATTGCCATCTTTCAGGATCATTGCCATGAAACATTCGTCCACCACATCGAAGACCATGTTGTTCACGTCTCTCTTGATACTTCTTTTGCTTGCCATACTATTGATTTTATTGTAAAAGTAATGAACTATGGACCCATTAAACTAGTGGCACGTTTTAGATTTACACTTTACGATGTGAATAATGGCACAAAAAAAGGCTTATCCTAAGACAAGCCTTTTTGTACTTTTTTTTTTCGTAATCGATTAAAC
>JBKCAB010000083.1:0-7206 GCA_046307935.1 Bacteroidota bacterium
GTTAACTGTCACAACCACCGCATCCGTTGCCGTACAGCCCGCAGAAGTACCTGTAACTGTATACGTCGTGGTAGTGGAAGGTGAAACAGTTATTGATGCCGTCGTCTGACCCCCCGGACTCCACGAATACGTCGTCGCACCAGTGGCTGTTAACGTCGTTGTTTGTCCAATACATATTGGAACATCTGGACCGGCACTTACCACAGGGATCGGGTTTACCGATACCAGAACCTGATCCGTACCCGTACAGCCTGCAGTTGTGCCCGTCACCGTATAGGTAGCCGTGGCAGTTGGCGTGAAGGATACTCCATTGGTCACTCCTCCCGTCCAAGTGTATGTCGAAGCGCCTGTACCTGCCAATGTCACAGCAGTACCCGCACATACCGTCTGATCTACTCCTGCATTCACAATTGGAAGAGGATTAACCGTAACGATCATTTGATCCGTTACTGATGGACATGGACCCGCAGGGTCATTCGTTGTAAGCGTTAATGTAACAGTACCGGTCGTGATCGAAGGCGTATATGTCGATGTCAAACTGTTGGCATTCGAAAAAGTACCCGTTGGTGCGCTCCAAGTTCCTGAGGTAGCACCACCACCAACAGAACCGTTGAGATTGATCGTGCCACCGGCACAAATCGACTGATCGATATTCGCATTAGCTGTTGCTGCTGGGTTAACTACCACAGTAGTTGTTGCAGTCGCAATACATCCACTGTTATTGATCGTCAAAGTATATGTTCCTGCGGCTGCAACTGTTGCGGGTAAGGTCGGATTTTGAAGAGATGACGTGAACCCGTTTGGACCTGACCATGAATAAGTTCCACCACCTGTACCATTGAGTTGTATTGTTCCACCGGCACAATAAGGGCCGGTATTTGTAGCTGTAGCTGTACATCCGCACGCCGGATTATTTGCCGCAAGCACAGTCACAGTGGAAGTCGCTGTGCCCGTGCCACAAGCTCCAACACCTGTTACGGTATATGTTGTAGTAGTCGCGGGAGATGCTGTTACTGTAGCTCCTGTAGTGGCACTGAGCCCTGTCGGTGGTGTCCAGGAATAGGTATTTCCGCCTGTTGCTGTCAGTGTTGCGCTTTGCCCCGGACAGATCGTAGCGTTATTCACGGTGATCGGAGTAAAGGTAGAACAACTGATCGTTGCAGTCCCAAAGAAATTAAGTGGTAATGAAGTTGTTTGAGAGCTGTAATTGGATAGACAAATAAGGTAGCGCTGACCGCAGACGACATTCAACTCCGGCTCAAAATCACCTGCAAGTCCTCCTGCAGGCAATGGTGTTGCCATTCCTGTGAAGTTCTGGCAATTAAAATTCCAATTACAGCGGATTGGAGCCAATTGATTGTTAATAATCTGGTTACAGGTAGCTGGGCCAGTATACGGCCACATGATCCAATCCAGACAACCTGTTCCACCGGGCGTACCGATCGAAAACTCCAATGTGCCGGTTGTTGCGATGTTCACGATCATCCACGTACTGTTCAATTCGCCGCTAAGCAAACAACCTTGATTGGTTGAAGCCGGATTAACACTCGGATTTGATATGGATCCTGCAACAAATTCTGTTACAGCACCGGATCCGCTTGGGTCTACCTGAAATGAAGAATTGGTGCAAATATTCACAGCGCCTGAACAGTCTGAGGCAACAACCGGTCCTGGTGGTGGTGGTGGTGGCGAACCGCAGGGCGTACAAATAATATTGGCAAGCCATCCAGGCGCATTTACTGACGGATCTGAGGTAAAACGGAGTGTCAAACATCCTGAAGCATTCGTTGCTGTGATGTTGCCACCATTGGGTATGGTTGTTCCGGTGTACGTTCCAATAAGTGGTGCAGCGGTACTGGTACCATTGTAAACGTATAAAAAGTCCCAACCGCTTTCAAGGCTGAATGCAGTGAACTGTATCGTCACGCACTGGCCGGCTGAACTCGGACAAATGGTTTGAATGCAATTTGAACCGTTGGGATAAGCTGCCGTACCGCCAGGGTCTGCGTAGGTTCCACCACATTGAGTTAAAGTATTTGTGCCACCTGTACATCCTGCCATTGGCGTTTGCGCAAAGAGCAGAATTTGTATCAAAGTGAAAGAAATGGTCAGAAAAAATACTAATGTCTTCATTCAGTTTACATGTAATTCTGTTAATAGTCGAAAAACCAGTGTAATGGTTGCCTTCAAACTCTTCAAATTTAAGATAAATCGATCATATTCTAACGTTAGAAGATGTTGTATGCATCATTTATGATTCAAATAAAAAAGGGATGACTATTGCCATCCCTGTTCCGTGATTTTCGAATTCGTTTAACGGATTAGATTGACGTGACCGACAAACATTTTCCTTTCATCATTGCGCGTAACCTTGAATTCGATCTTCCATGTGTAGGTTCCATCAGGGCACATATCAAAACTGTTCGGAGACTGATCCCAAGTTCCATAACTGCCGTCCCATCCAACATCTGTATTTCGTGATTCAAAGATCAATTCGCCCCAACGATTGTAGATGTAGAGCACATAATCCTGAGGATCAAAACCAGAGGTAAACACAGGTTGGAAGACTGGATTGTAATTGTCCTGATCAGGTGTAAACGTATTCGGCACATAGAATATAAGCTCTTCGTAGACTGTTATAATCGTTGAGGTCGTATCTGAACATCCTACTGGCGATGTAGCAATGAGTGTTACCGTATACTGACCTTCTTCATCGTTCGGATAGGTGAACTCAGTGTTCTCATCAGTTGAAACAGCATCGTCATAACCGAAATCCCACAAATACTGCGTGGCTCCTGTAGAGAGGTTTTCAAAGAACACTTCCGTATTCAATGTTGAAACCTGATTGGCGCTTGGTGCAAAAGCTGCCACCGGAGGATCCTCAACACAAATCAAATTATTAGCAGTCAAGGAGTTCGTACAGCCATTTGCTCCAGTGGTAGTTAGAACAACATCATAACACCCTCCTTGGTTGAATGTGACCGGAATTGTTCCGCAACCCGTTGAAACCGTTCCATTCGAAATGGACCATACACAGTTGACAGCATCCGGGGTAGTATTCGTAAGGGTAGTCGTAAATGGTGTACATCCAAGTGTTGCGCCCGGGGAAAAGGAAACAACTGGCAAAGGATTTACCGTAACCAAAACCTCATCCGATGCAATACAACCTGCTGCCGAGGTACCGGTCACGGTGTACGTGAGCGTTCCAGCATTTGGAGTAAAGGAAACCCCATTTGTAATCCCATTATCCCATGAGTAGGAAGCAGCGCCCGATCCAGTGAGCACAACTGTTTCGTTCTCACAGATGACCAGATCATTTCCGGCAAACACGTTCGGAATTGGATTCACAACCACATTCACCTGATCCGTATTGATACAACCGTTCGCATCCGTTCCAGTTACAGTATAGGTACTTGTGCCAACCGGTTGAATAAAGGAAATTCCATTTGAAACACCACCACTCCAAGAATAATTCACCCCTCCTGTTGCATTCAGTGTCACGGATACCCCAGCACAAACTGTCTGATCACTACCTGCGTTGATGTTCGGCAAAGGATTAACAGTTACATTCACCTGGTCACCGCTCACACATCCATTGGCATCGGTTCCTGAAACAGTGTAAGTCACAGTAACGGCTGAAGGAGTAAACGCTACGCCATTGGCAACTCCATTATTCCATGTGTATGTTGTCGCTCCTGATCCACTGAGTGTAACCTGAGAACCAAGACAAACCGTTTGATCAAGTCCGGCATTCACTAGAGGAAGCGGATTAACCGTAACTGCAACCTGATCCGTGTCAATACAACCATTCGCATCAGTTCCTGTTACAGTATAGGTTGAGCTAGTCGTTGGAGAGAACGCTAATCCATTCGTAACTCCATTATTCCATGTGTAAGTAATTGCTCCTGACCCTGAAAGAGTCACAGACTGACCTATACATATTACTACATCCTGACCTGCATTTACGTTTGGCAGAGGGTTTACAGTAACAACCACTTGATCAGTGTTGATACAACCGTTCACATCAGTACCCGTCACCGTATATGTAGCGGTCGCCCCCGGTGTAAATGCAACACCATTCGTAACTCCATTTGACCATAAGTAGGTTGACGCTCCTGAACCATTTAGAGTAACAGTACCTCCAATGCAAATCGCCTGATCAGTTCCAGCACCTACGTTTGGAAGCGGATTCACAGTGACAAGTACCTGATCTGTACCGGTACATCCGGCAGCAGTTGTTCCTGTCACAGTATATGTTTGTGTAGCAGCTGGTGTAAATACCACGCCGTTATTGATGCCATTGTTCCAACTGTACGTGGAAGCTCCCGTAGCGGTCAATGTCACAGTAGCACCGATACAGACCGTTTGGTCCGACCCTGCATTTACTGTGGGAAGGTTGTTTACCGTCACCAATACCTGATCCGTATTTATGCAACCATTGGCATCCGTTCCGGTAACCGTATAAGTTGTAGATGATCCAGGTATGAAGGCTACACCATTCGTAACTCCGTTATTCCAGGAATAATTGACCGCTCCACTTCCTGATAATGTAACAGGATTACCTGAACAAACGGCCTGATCACTTCCCGCATTTACAAGTGGTAAAGGGTTAACTGTCACTACAACCTGATCTGTATTGACGCAACCATTCGCATCGGTTCCTGAAACTGTGTATGTCGTCGAAACAGAAGGTGTGAATGCTAGACTGTTGGTAACACCATTGTTCCAAGTATAACTGGTTCCTCCGGATCCCGAAAGTGTGACGTTCTGACCAATGCAGATAGATTGATCATTCCCTGCTCCAATTGCCGGCAATGGATTGACCGTAACTATCACCTGATCTGTGTTCACGCAACCATTTGCATCGGTTCCAGAAACTGTGTATGTGGTGGCTCCTATGGCTTGTGTAAAAGGCACGCCGTTCGTTATACCATTGTTCCAGGTGTAGGTTGATGCTCCAGTGGCCGTAAGTGTTGTTTGAGTTGGTGTGCAGACTGTTTGATCAGCACCGGCATTCACAGAAGGAAGTGGATTCACAACCAACGTAACGTTCGCAATACTATCACAACCCGAGGCCGAAGTGAAGGTCTGGGAATAAGTGCCCGCTGTTGTCTGAGTCACACCATGAATAACCGAAGACTGTCCCTGACAGATGGTTACAGTGAAATTCGCTGTAATAAATGCTTGTTCTGTTACGTTGAAGGCAGGTGAGGTCGCTTGGCAACCGAAACCATTGGTTACCGTTACCGTTATCGGATTATTCGCCTGTGTGACACTCACCGTTGGGGATGTTGCGCCGTTTGACCACAAGTAGGTTGTGAATGGCAGAGAGGTGGATAGTGTCGCGGTATTTCCAGCACAATAGTTGGTTGGTCCGTTGATCAACGGTGCCGGATTCGGATTCACCGTAACGATCACCTGATCTGTAGCTGTACAACCTGCTCCACTTGTACCAGTTACCGTGTATGTTGTTGAACCAACTGTTGGAATAAAAGCGATACCGTTCGTCACACCACCTGACCAAGAATAAGTGGTGGCTCCGGTTGCTGTTAACGTAACTGATGCACCTGCGCATACCGTCTGATCCGGACCCGCATTGGTATTAGGCAATGGGTTAACAGTTACCAACACCTGATCGGTATTTGTACACCCTGCAGCGCTTGTTCCGGTAACCGTATAGGTAGCTGTAGCTGCTGGGACAAAAGATACACCTTGATTCACTCCTCCGGACCAACTGTAACTCGACGCACCGGTTGCAGTTAGCGTGACTGAAGCGCCTGAACAAACCGTCTGATCGGTACCGGCATTAACCGTTGGCAAGGGATTCACGGTCACCTGAACCTGATCCGTGTTGGTACACCCAGCGGCTGATGTTCCAGTCACTGTATATGTTATTGTTGCAGATGGAATAAATGCTGTACCTTGAGTTACTCCATTGTTCCAAGTGTAGGTAGAAGCTCCGGAAGCCGTTAAAGTAACAGAAGTACCGGCACAAACCGTTTGATCTGTACCAGCATTGACGATCGGAATTGGATTAACCGTCACCAAAACCTGATCCGTATTGACGCACCCGTTGGCATCGGTTCCGGTAACAGTGTAGTTCGTTGTAGCTGCCGGCGTGAAAGGCACCCCGTTGGTTACTCCGTTGTTCCAAGTGTAGCTCGTTCCGCCTGATGCAGTCAGCGTTACACTCGCCCCTGCGCAAACTGCCTGATCCGTTCCAGCGTTTATACTCGGAAGCGGATTGACCGTTACAACTACCTGATCCGTATTGGTGCATCCCGCTGTGGTGCCCGTTACAGTATAGGTGTTAGTTGCTGCTGGCGTAAAGGGTACTCCCTGTGATACACCGTTGTTCCAGCTGTAGGTCGCAGCTCCCGTACCCGTTAATGTTACCGAAGTGCCCGCACATACCGTTTGATCCGGTCCTGCGTTCACTATTGGCAACGGGTTCACTGTAACCACTACCTGATCTGTATTTGTACACCCTGCTGTCGTTCCCGTTACCGTATACGTTGCCGTAGCTGTTGGCGTAAAAGCTGTTCCGTTCGTCACACCTCCTGTCCAAGTGTACGTCGTTGCTCCTGAACCCGTTAATGTTACCGCAGTGCCCGCACATACCGTCTGATCTACCCCCGCATTCACTGTTGGTAATGGGTTCACGGTAACCACTACCTGATCCGTGCCCGTACAGTTAGCCGAATTTGTTCCCGTTACCGTGTAGGTGGTCGTCGTGGTCGGTGAAACCGTGAAAGTCGCTCCATTGCCCAATCCGGTCCATGTATACGAAACCCCGCCCGTTGCTGTCAGTGTTGTAGATTGTCCGATACAGATCGATACATCTGTACCCGCATTGATCGGAGCGTTCGCGTTAACTGTCACAACCACCGCATCCGTTGCCGTACAGCCCGCAGAAGTACCTGTAACTGTATACGTCGTGGTAGTGGAAGGTGAAACAGTTATTGATGCCGTCGTCTGACCCCCCGGACTCCACGAATAGGTCGTCGCACCAGTGGCTGTTAACGTCGTTGTTTGTCCTATACATATTGGAACATCTGGACCGGCACTTACCACAGGGATCGGGTTTACCGTTACCAGAACCTGATCCGTACCCGTACAGCCTGCAGTTGTGCCCGTCACCGTATAGGTAGCCGTGGCAGTTGGCGTGAAGGATACTCCATTGGTGACTCCTCCCGTCCAAGTGTA
>JBKCAB010000084.1:0-9744 GCA_046307935.1 Bacteroidota bacterium
AGTACATCCCGGAAATATTCTTCTTGACGACCGAGAATTTCGTTGATTTCTGCGGAATACATCAGTGCATTGAACCGGACGGAATCATCAAAAACACGACTGCGCTGCAGCAGCACATTCTTCAATGAATCAGCGCGGTAGATATTGTTCTGTTTGTAAAAGTCACCCAATGCCAACAACCGTTGGAACTTCTTGTATTCATTCTTTTCTTTCCGAATGGTCTCAAGCAGTTGTTTTTCACGACCGGACTGAGCGTGGACTTCTCCAATCAGCAGCATTGTGATCAGGATCAGATTTCCCCATAAAAAGTCGCGAACAGAAAACATCAAAAGTAAAAGTACGATTTTGTTGATAAAGCTTGATTCTATTCCTTCGGGTTTATCCTTCGTAAGGATGTCTTTCTCTACACCTTTATGTATCTTTGGATCCGCGAGAATATTCAAAATGGAATACAATTACAAAGAGATCGAAGAACGCTGGAGAGGCTTCTGGGCAATCAATAAGACCTACAAAGTGTCGGAAGATCCGACAAGGCCGAAGTACTATGTTCTTGATATGTTCCCTTATCCATCCGGTGCCGGACTGCATGTCGGGCATCCGCTCGGGTACATTGCTTCAGACATCTTTGCGCGCTATAAAAAACTGCAGGGATTCAATGTGCTCCACCCCATGGGCTATGATTCGTTCGGGCTACCGGCAGAGCAGTATGCGATCCAGACCGGACAGCATCCTGCTGTTACGACTGAACAGAATATTGCGCGTTACCGGGAACAATTGGACAAGATCGGCTTCTGTTATGACTGGGATAGGGAGGTAAGGACCTCTTCTCCGGAATACTACAAGTGGACTCAGTGGATCTTCAAACAACTCTTTGATTGTTATTACGACAATACCTCGAATAAGGCTCAACGTATCGCTCAGCTGATCAGCCATTTTGAAACACATGGAAACAAGGGGGTCAATGCTTGTACAGAGTGTACAGAAGAGTTCTCAGCTAAAGATTGGAGTGGCTACAATACGAAGAAGAAGGAAGAGATCCTACAGCAATACCGATTGGCCTATCTGGCGGATAGCTGGGTGAACTGGTGTCCAGCTCTTGGCACTGTGCTTGCCAATGATGAGGTGGTCAATGGTGTTTCTGAACGCGGGGGACATCCGGTGGAGCAAAAGCTGATGCGGCAGTGGTCCATGCGGATCAAGGCATATGCCGAGCGTCTCCTGACCGGACTGGAAAACGTCGATTGGACGGACTCCATTAAGGATATGCAGCGCTACTGGATCGGAAAATCGCAGGGAGCTTCTGTGTTCTTCCCACTTTGGAGCGAGAAAGACGGTGAGGGCAGTAATCAATTGTCGATCGAAGTCTTCACCACCCGACCGGATACGATCTTTGGAGTATCTTTTATGGTCCTGGCACCGGAACACCCGTTTGTGGATGAGATCACAACGGCTGAATATACCGAGGCTGTTGCGGCCTATAAAAAACAAGCTTCGCTTAAAACGGAACGCGATCGGCAGGCGGATGTCAAGAACATCACCGGGCAGTTTACCGGTTCGTATGCAACCCATCCTTTTACCGGGGATAAGGTTCAGATTTGGATAGGTGATTATGTGCTGGCTTCCTACGGAACAGGTGCCGTAATGGCCGTGCCCTGTGGAGACCAGCGTGATCACGATTTTGCAAAGCACTTTGGACTGGAGATCAGGAACATCTTCGCCGATGTCGATATTTCCGAGGCGGCATATACTGAAAAGGATGCGATCATTGCCAACTCGGATTTCCTGAACGGACTTGATGCGAAATCGGCCATCAAGAAAGCTATCGATGCGATTGAAGCCAAGGGTATTGGAAAAGGAAAGATCAACTACCGTTTAAGGGATGCTGTTTTTTCCCGCCAGCGTTATTGGGGAGAACCATTTCCGGTGTTTTACAAGGATGAAGTTCCTTACCTTGTGGATGACAGTTGTTTACCGGTAGAATTACCAGAAGTAGATAAATACTTACCCACAGAAGATGGTGAACCGCCGCTGGCTCGTGCTGAACGTTCAGCCTGGAACCATTTTGAGGGCGATCGTATGGAATACAATACAATGCCCGGTTGGGCCGGAAGTTCTTGGTATTTCTTGCGCTACATGGATCCGCACAATGAACAGGAATTCGTCAGCCGCGATAAAGCGGAATACTGGAAAGCAGTTGACCTTTACATCGGAGGATCAGAACACGCGACAGGGCACTTGCTTTATGCGCGTTTCTGGACCAAGTTCCTATATGACCAAGGGTATATCTCTTTCGATGAACCGTTCAGCAAGATGATCAACCAGGGCATGATCCTAGGGAGAAGTAGTTTTGTGTACAGGATCAAAGACTCGAATAGTTTTATAACTGCTTCTAAAAAGGATGAGTATGAGGTGTCCGCTCTTCACGCTGACATCTCAATGGTTGATAATGATAAGCTCGACATTGAAAGATTCAAAGCCTGGAGACCGGAATTTGCAGACGCGGTATTCATCTGTGAAGAAGACGGCTCTTATCACTGTGGAACGGAAGTAGAGAAAATGTCCAAGTCGAAGTACAATGTCCAGACGCCTGACGAGCTCGTAGAAAAGTTCGGAGCAGATACCTTGCGCATGTACGAAATGTTCCTAGGACCGTTGGAGCAAAGCAAGCCATGGGATACAAAAGGGATCAATGGAGTACACAACTTCCTGCGCAGATTGTGGCGTTTGTTCCATGATGCTGAAGGCAATGTTTCGCTTTCAGATGACACACCAACAAAAGAAAACCTAAAGTCGCTCCATAAGACGATCAAAAAGATCGGAGAAGATCTCGAACGCTTTTCCTTCAATACAGGTGTGTCCAACTTTATGATCTGTGTCAACGAACTTACCGACCATAAGTGCAACAACCGTCATATCCTGAAAGAGTTGGTGGTACTCATCTCACCATATGCGCCGCATATCGCAGAGGAATTATGGGTAAAGCTGGGGTACGAAGCGGGAACGGTTACCTCACAGCAATTCCCGGAATTCAAGGAAGAATACATGGTTGAATCCAGCTTTGAATACCCGGTTTCGTTCAACGGAAAAATGCGATTCAAGCTAGATCTGCCGCTGAGCCTGACGCCTGCTGAGGTTGAAAAGGAGGTGCTTTCCACGGAGGAAGCTGAAAAATGGCTGGAAGGAAATACACCCAAGAAAGTCATTGTTGTTCCCGGCAAGATCGTGAACATCGTGATGTAACTTTTCACCCATGAATCTTGTTTGAACATTACAAATTCTTCCTCTGGCTACTGTCCGATCACCCGACGAGAAACTTACTTCGTTTTATCTTGAGTTAACAGTTACTTTTCCCATAATCTGCTTTTTAATGGAAAATCAAAGCCATGAAAACAGTATGTACCCTAGTGACCGTTTCTCTTTTTTCATACTCCTTCGCACAGCAGCTGGCACCTGTCCATGTTCAGGTAGTGAATGCATCGCACAAGCCATATGTTGGTGACAAGGTGTTTTTTGTTGGTCAGAAATCAAAAAAAACACTTAGTGGCGTTACTGACAAGACAGGAAGATTCTTGGTTGAACTTCCAGAGGGAGACGTGTATGACATTCGCATCCTTGCTATTGGCGATGAGGTGGAATACAATACCATAGAAGTACCTGAGATCCCAAATGAACTGACATTTGAGAAGATGGAAGTGATCATTACGTATGAGGCAGCAAGCAGTTATACACTGAGCGACCTCAAGTTTGAGACGGGTAAATCAACCATTCAATCAGGCAGCATCAGTTTGCTCAACGACCTCATCGAGATCATGAAGCTTAAACCGGAAATGAGGATCGAAATAGCCGGACACACCGACAGTGAGGGCGATGATGCAGCCAACCTTTTGTTGTCAAAGAATAGAGCTGCAGCGGTGAAGAACTATCTCGTTACAAAAGGCATCCACTCATCAAGGATCAATACCGTCGGATATGGGGAAGGTCGTCCCGTGGCAGATAATGCTACACCGCATGGAAGAGCAAAGAACCGCCGGACGGAGATCAGGATTTTGTAATTTGGATTTAAGTACATTGCATCGTAGTTTTCGGATATGATTTTGGCACATGCTTTGTAAATACTTAACGACTTAAATTCAAATACTATGAAACGGTTATTGTATACCCTTGGCACTTTCGGTCTTCTAATGGCGCTGACCAGCAGCTCAGAAGTAACATATCCTTCTGTAAATAACAGATCTTTTCAAATTGGTGAAAAGCTCCGCTACCGTGTTACCTACGGTTTTATGGATGCCGGAGAGGCTAATTTAGAAATAAAGGCTACAACTAAAAAAGGCGCAAATCGGGAGCTCATCCATGCTGTCGGTGTTGGAAAGACCTTGGGGGGATTCAATGCCTTTTTCAAAGTGGTGGACACGTACGAAACATACCTCGATAAGAAGGGTGTTTTTCCGTGGTACTTTGTACGAAGGGTCGACGAGGGCGGCTACAAGATCAACCAGGATTACACTTTCCGTCATGACAAAGCCAAGGTGGATAATGGAGAGGGCAAAGAATTCAAGATTCCCGTTGGAATACAGGATATGATATCTTCCTTCTATTATGCGAGGACACTTGATTTCAAGGACATGAAAAAAGGCAAGACGTTTGAATTCAAGTGTTTTATGGATGACGAGATCTACAACCTTAAGATCAAATACGTTGGAGATGAGTTGATTCACATTCGTAAAGGAAAGTTCAACTGCCACAAATTTGTACCGGTGGTTCAAACGGGTAGGTATTTTAAAAGCGAAAACGATGTGAATTTTTGGGTTACCAACGATGCTAACAAGATCCCGGTGCTGGTGAGGGCGAAGATTCCGGTAGGAACTGTGAAGATGCATCTGGTTGAATGGAGCGGACTAAAAAATACGTTGTCCAGTAAAGTTGAATGATCAAGATACAAATAGCCTGAAAATCAACCACTCCTGTCGGGGTGGTTTTTTTGTTGAGGGATCAGGGAAATCGGGTTACAGGAAAAAATCAAACGAAAAATCAAGAAATGTACATTTCGTATGCGTTTTCATTTATTTTTGCCCAAAAATCTGTCATGTTAAACGAATTTCAGACCGTTGAGAAAGAACAGGTGGCTGCCTTGCATTTTCCGGCAAGTGAGGTGCTGCATTCAGAAACGGGAAGAAAGCAACGACAGATCGACCTAGAACGAGCAATTGCCCTTGGGAATCTGGAACAGCATAAAGTGAAGATCTACTTTGAAGATACAAAGCGGAAGTACATGGTGCACACGACCATTTGGGCGGTGACTGAAGAGGCGATCGTCCTCAAAAAAAATGTCACGATCCCGATCAGAAGGATTCATAAACTTGAAATATAAAAGGATGTCTAAGAAGAGAGCTATAATCAGCTATGACAAGCTTACGATCGATCAGAAGAAACAGATCCTGAAAGATTTTCCGGATGGCTATATTAATCACTTGACGACCATCAAGACTCCTACAGGTGAAATGCTGGACGCGTTGATCTGGGAAACGGACGAGGCGATCTATCTTGTTAAGATCAATAAGATCGCCCCTAAAGCCGCTGTGGTCGATGAGGATGAAGATGAGTTTGAAGATGATTTCGACAAGGTAGATGGGATCAAAGAAGATGATCTGGATTCGGACGAAGAGGAAGAAGAAGATGAATACGATCGCCCGGATGAGGATGACAGCAGCGAGGAGGACGATGATGAGTGATCGTACCTCTAGTCGTTGAGCTTCAATACGGCCATAAATGCCTCCTGAGGCACTTCTACCCGACCGACTTGTCGCATACGTTTTTTACCTTCTTTCTGTTTTTCAAGAAGTTTACGCTTTCGTGTGATATCACCACCGTAACATTTTGCGGTAACATCCTTTCGAAGTGCCTTGATCGTTTCGCGTGCAATAATCTTCGCACCGATCGCTGCTTGTATAGGTATCTCAAACTGCTGACGCGGAATGAGCTCCTTGAGTTTGACACAGATCTTCTTACCAAGGTCAAAGGCGTTACTCCGGTGAACCAGTGCAGAAAGCGCATCGAGTTGTTCACCATTCAGTAACATATCCATCCGCACAAGATCAGATGTTTTGTAGCCGATAGGATGGTAATCGAATGACGCATATCCTCTCGAAACTGTTTTCAGCCGGTCATAAAAATCAAAGACGATCTCGGCAAGTGGCATTTCAAACGTCAGCTCAACCCGGTCCTGTGTCAGGTAAACCTGATTTCGCAACTCTCCGCGTTTTTCGATACAAAGCGTCATAATGGAACCGATGTATTCCGATTTAGTTATGATCTGTGCTTTGATGTAAGGTTCTTCGATCCGATCAATGCCTGCGGGATCCGGTAACTCAGAAGGATTGTTCACGATCAACTCGTGGTCTGGATCCTTTCGCATAAAACATTTGTATGAAACGTTCGGGACAGTTGTAATAACTGTCATATTGAACTCCCGCTCCAGGCGTTCCTGAATGATCTCCATGTGCAACATCCCGAGGAATCCACAACGGAAACCAAACCCAAGTGCAGCAGAGGATTCCGGTTCAAAGACCAGGGATGAATCGTTCAACTGCAACTTTTCCATCGAATACCGGAGCTCTTCGTATTCATCGGTCTCAACCGGATAAATTCCAGCGAAGACCATTGGTTTCACATCCTCAAATCCTTTGATCGCTTTATCACAGGGATTCGCAGCAGTAGTTATGGTGTCTCCCACCTTAACCTCATTGGCTTGCTTGATCCCTGATATGATATAGCCGACGTCACCTGCTTTCACAACAGTTCTTGGGCTCAGATCCATTTTTAGGATGCCAACTTCATCAGCATTGTATTCTTTTCCGGTATTGAAGAATTTTACACGGTCACCTTTCTTAATCACACCGTTCAGCACACGATAATATGCGATGATCCCGCGGAAAGAATTGAATACTGAGTCGAAGATCATGGCTTGTAACGGAGCATTCTCATCTCCTTTAGGCGCAGGAATCCGGTTGATTACAGCTTCAAGTATTTTGTCAACACCAAGTCCCGTCTTACCCGATGCCGGTATGATCTCTTCATAGTCACAGCCCAGCAAGTCAACGATCTGATCCGAAACTTCCTCCGGCATGGCACCAGGCAGGTCCATTTTATTGAGGATCGGAATGATTTCCAGATCGTGTTCAAGTGCCAGGTAAAGATTGGATATAGTTTGTGCTTCTATACCTTGAGAAGCATCCACGATCAGCAGCGCTCCCTCACAGGCAGCGATCGATCTCGAAACTTCATACGAAAAATCGACATGTCCAGGAGTATCGATCAGGTTCAGGACATAATCCTGACCCTGAAACGTGTAGTTCATTTGAATAGCGTGGCTCTTGATCGTAATTCCTCGCTCACGTTCCAGATCCATGTCATCAAGCGCCTGAGCTTGCATATCCCTGTCTGAGATAGTCCCCGTCATTTGCAACAAACGGTCTGCGAGGGTACTCTTCCCATGATCGATATGGGCAATGATACAGAAATTGCGTATTTGCTTCATATTATTGACAATAGATACCCGAAAGTTCGCGGGTTCTATCAGGGTGCAAAAATACGCTAAAATTGTGTACGAAATGAAAGTTTTAAAAGGGATTTCAGCGGAGGAAGCTACCACAATAGAAAAGGGGGAACTGGCATTCCCCCTTCTCCAAACCTAAACTACTACTACTTATGAAAACTAACTTTTACTTCAGCAATATACTATTCAAAATGTATGCCAACTTTGAAAGGGTATCGCTTCCGAAATCGCTAACATCTCTAAAACGTTTGAAAGACCAAAAAGTGGCATCTCACACATAATTTTTAACTTTTTTTTAGTAAATCGCCTCCCAGTAAGATTTTTCGGTGTCAACAAACGATAGTTCGTATTTTTTGTCGGTACCGAAAAGTGTTGGCAGCTATTTGCCTATTTTCGTCCAAATGAGCTCAACTACCGATAAGTTTAGTAAGAAAGGGGTCAGGACCAGTTACATATCGACGGTCATCGGAATCTCACTTGTACTTTTCATGATAGGCCTCGTCATTGGAGGAGTGCTGGGATTGGATAATGTTCAGAGAAAAGCAAAGGAGAGTCTGCAGGGCGATCTTTTCTTTAAATCGGAACTCAATGAATCGGATATAAAACAGATCGAGCAAGAATTGAAGACCTGGGACGAATTCACTGAAGTCTATTTTGTGAGTCCCGAAAGAGCAAAGGAAGAGTTCGCAGGAACGGGTCAGAATACGCGTGAAATTCTCGATATTTTCGAAGGAGAGAATCCACTGCCGCCCACCGTTGGATTCAAACCGAAAGAAGAACACGCAACCCGTTCGGGTATGGCGGCCATCAAACAGAAGCTTTTTGCCAACTATCCCGAACAGATCGACGAGATCAATTACGATGAAAGCAGCGTGGAGTCCGTAAATCTTGGCTTCAAACAGTTTGCATTTCTTGTACTCGCTGTGGCTGTACTGCTGATCGTTGTCGCTGTTGCTATGATAAATAACACGATTCGACTTGCCCTCTATTCGAAGCGATTCACGATCAAAACAATGCAGCTGGTAGGGGCAAAGCCTTCATACATACGCAAACCATTCCTCCTCCAGTCGGTTCTGCAGGGGGCTGTTTCAGCAATGATCGGTATAGCGTTGCTAATGACCTTGTTTTTTGCGTTGAACAATGTTTTGGATTCATTCGAGATCAGCTATTCACTGGAAACTTTCCTGTTGCTTGTGTTGTCATTACTGCTGATAGGCATCATTATCACCTTCGTTTCGACCTGGTTCGCACTCAACAAATATTTGCGCATGAAGCTGGACGATTTGTATTAAATTTGTGAACATGGAGGACAAGAGATCGAAATTTGGTTTTCAGCCGGAGAATTATAAGTTGCTGCTTACCGGCCTTGCGGTAAATATTCTGGGATTCATTCTAATGATTGGCGGGGGCGCTGAAGATCCCAATACATTTAATGAACAAGAACTTTTCAGCTCAACGCGCATTACCCTTTCACCTATCCTGATCGTCATTGGCTACATCGTGATCTTCTATGCGATCATGCGCAAGAAAAAGATTACAAAGGAATAATTTCTCTCTTCATGGGTATAGTTGAAGCGATCATCCTCGCGATCATTGAGGGTCTGACGGAGTTTTTACCCGTATCTTCCACCGGACACATGATCATCGGTTCGACGCTCATGAACATTGCTTCTGACGATTTTACAAAACTGTTTACGGTCGCGATCCAGTTTGGCGCCATACTGTCAGTCGTTGTTGTGTATTTCAAACGCTTTTTTCAAGGGCTCAATTTTTACATAAAGTTGTTCGTGGCATTCGTCCCCACAGGTATTTTAGGACTTCTGTTCAAATCGCATATCGACGGACTTCTGGAAAATATTTGGGTAGTGGCTGTTTCCCTGCTACTCGGTGGTGTTGTGCTGATCTTTGTGGATAAATGGTTCAAGGAGTCAGAAGAAAACGGAGAAACAGAGGTTTCCTATAAAACCGGGTTCATTATCGGTATTTTCCAGAGTATTGCCATGATCCCCGGAGTAAGTAGGTCGGCAGCTTCGATCATTGGTGGCCTCACGCAGAGGTTGAGTCGCAAGACAGCCGCGGAATTTTCATTCTTTCTGGCTGTACCAACAATGTTCGCTGCCACACTGAAAAGTATGTGGGACGAAAAAGAATTATTGATGAAGTCAACCAACAGCGAATGGATACTTCTGTTG
>JBKCAB010000085.1:0-695 GCA_046307935.1 Bacteroidota bacterium
CAAGGAGATCCATTCTTTCTATGTTTTCCGGGAGGATGACAAAAACCACCTGAACTCCGTTATTTATTCCCCAGTCAACGATTTTGTCGAAGCGCTTCATCTGTTCGTTCTGTTCATCGATAGTGAATCCGAAGTGTCGAAGCATTACCATACCCTCCTCCGGGGTCTTAGATGCCCTGAAAAGTGAATCGCACCATTTCTTAATGGTGGAATGGCTGCCTCCGAACGGGAGCTTTGCAAATTTCTCTGCGTATTCGATGGCTCTCTCGTGTTCAACAGGACTTTTGTAATCGTACCATTTCACTGAGGAAAGAAAATGATTCACCACTCCCGGTTTGTCGTTCCAATACACCAGGTTGCGCTGCAGGGAGTTTTCCAGTCCAGAATGGATCCAGTTGGCGCCAAAACTTCGGATGTTCAGGTCAACTACGATCATTTTTGGCAACTTATCTTTTGAGATGCGCTCCAGAACAGCATGGAAAATTCCGGCATGTATCGCTCCGGTGTCAATGGATTCGAGGTGCAGCGTGATGGAGTCCTGGATCATCCGATCAATGAACCGGCGGTCCTTGTCATCTGGCCCAAGCGCTTTGTTTGTTGATGCTGAGAAGTAAAGTACGTCCGGATTTTTATCGATCTTTTTCTCTGCAAGCTCCCTCAGCCAGCCTTCTTTTTTCAGGATGTCAGGATAGATG
>JBKCAB010000086.1:0-633 GCA_046307935.1 Bacteroidota bacterium
CTACAGAGAGGCCGTGCTGGACCTGCAGCGTGAATTGGAGAAAGAACTTTAATTTCCGGAAATAAAAGAATATGAGTTTTAAGAACAGTGCAGCAGAGCGTTCAACAGTGACGCGAGATACGATCAAACTTGAGGACAAGACAGGTAACGTTTACGAAGCCATTGTAGTTCTTGGTAAAAGAGCCAACCAGATCAGTGTAGAGATGAAAGAAGAGCTAACGGCAAAGTTACAGGAGTTCGCCTCTTCAACGGATAATCTGGAGGAGATCTTTGAAAACCGCGAGCAGATCGAAATCTCCAAGTTTTACGAAAAAATGCCGAAACCTGTTGCTATTGCAATTCAGGAAATGCTGGATGATGAGATATACGTCCGCAAACAGGACGAGCAGTAATCTATGCAGGGTAAACGCATACTTCTCGGTATAACAGGAGGTATTGCGGCTTACAAGATCGCATTCCTCATTCGTTTATTGAAAAGATCAGGGGCAGAGGTCAGATGCATTATGACTCCTGCCTCTTGTGATTTTATAAGTCCCCTAGTTGTTTCAACGCTTTCCGGAAATCCTGTTGGTATCGAGTTCTGGGATAAAAAGACGGGGGAATGGACAAATCACGTCGAATACGGTTTGTGGG
>JBKCAB010000087.1:0-8398 GCA_046307935.1 Bacteroidota bacterium
GAACATCCGTTCGCATCTGTAACAGCTACACTGTAAGTCCCGCCTTCGGTGATTTGAATAACTGGAGAAGTCGAACCGTTACTCCAAACATACTGATTGAATGCCGGCGTGGTCATTAGTACCGTTCCCGGACCTCCAGGACATATGACAAGCCCTTCCGTAGAGGTGATCGTTGGACTGGGAACCGGGTAAATCGTTACCTGTATGGAAGCAGTTGATATGCAACCCAAAGCGTCCGTGGCAGCAACAGTGTAGGTTCCAGATGTTGCAGGTAAGATTGTTTGATTGGTACTATTCTGCGGCCCTGTCCAATTGTAAGAAACAAAGCCGGGAGTTGCTGAAATAGTTCCTCCGGACAAATAGCAGTAGGATACCGATTCCCCCTCAAGTATCTGGACATCCACATCGCAGGACCACGCGGTGAGCGGATACACTAAAATGAACAAGAACAGCAGCCTGAACATCAATCCACGTAACTTAGCTTCAGCATATTGGAATTTCCGAGATCTTCCAAAGGAATGGAAGCAACATTGATGACGAGTTCACCCGAATGCACCAAACCTTCTTTTTTTAGCAGGTATATAATGTCTGCTATTGTATGATCAGTGCTGATCCGCTTGTCGTAATAGAATCCGCGAACACCCCAGATAAGATTGATCTGCGTCAGGATCTGTTTGTTACTGGTGAAGACATAGATCGGTGCTTTTGGACGCTGTGAGGCGATCTTGTAGGCCGTGTAGCCTGAAAATGTCATGGTAATGATTGCACTTGCCTCGACGCGTTGCGACAATCGACAAGCGTTGAAGCAAATAGAATCTGTGATAAAGCGTTCCTGATTTTTTTCAGGGATCTCTTCTTTATTATAAATTCCCCCGAATCGCTCCATTTCTGAAACAATGTTTGCCATTGTTCTGATGACCTGAACCGGATGTTTTCCAACTGAAGTTTCTCCTGAGAGCATCACGGCATCGGCTCCATCGAGCACGGCATTTGCAACGTCATTCACCTCGGCTCTGGTTGGTGAGATGTTCGAGATCATACTCTCCATCATCTGCGTAGCTACTATCACGGGTTTAGCGTGAAGAATACATTTGTTGATGAGCATTTTCTGGATGAGTGGAACGCTTTGATACGGAACTTCTACTCCTAGATCGCCTCGGGCAACCATCAGTGCGTCACTTTTTCGTATGATCTCGTCGATGTCTTCGATAGCCTCAGGCTTTTCGATCTTCGCAACCACTTTTGCCTTGCACTTTCGATTTGAGATGATATGTTTTAGCTCCAGAATATCCCTTGCTGATCTTACGAAGGAGAGTCCGATCCAATCTACGTTTTGATCCAGTGCAAAGTTGAGATCCTCAAGGTCCTTCGTCGTAAGGGAAGGCATGGAGATCTTAGTGTTGGGGAAGTTGACTCCTTTCTTGGAAGAAAGTATTCCACCGTGGATCACCTTGGCTTTGATCTCTGAACTACCATCGGTTTTCACCACCTCCAGTACGAGCTTGCCGTCATCCAATAGGATTCGCTCACCAGGGTTCACATCTTCAGGTAGTTTGGAATAGTTGATCGAGAATTTTTTTGCCGTTCCAAGCACCTTCTCAGTAACAATCAGCAGCTCAGAATCCGTGACGAGTTCTACACCGTTGTTCTCCATTTCATCTGTCCGGATCTTCGGTCCCTGCAGGTCAGCTAAAATAGCTATATGCATTCCCGTTTCCTCGTTCAGCTCACGGATCAACCTGATCACCTCGCTGTGTGTCTCATATGAACTATGGGAAAAGTTAAGGCGACACACATTGACTCCGGCATGGAACATTTCGCGGAGCACTTCTTTGTTTGCAGAAGCGGGGCCAATGGTAGCCACTATTTTTGTTTTCTTCATAATCAGTTTAAAATTATCTGTGCTGCCGAATCGATCTCGTATGGGTCAAAGCTGTATGCAGCAAGTATACTGGGTGTTTCTCTCAAGGTTTCCAACAGCTCTTCTGCAACGAAGACGTGGTTTTCGAACAAGAAAAGGAAGTAATCAACACTCGGTTTTTCGGGAATCAGAAACTTACCCATGCTTTTATTCTTCAGCAGAAAGAACTCAACCCGGTTCTCCGGATCTTTGCTGTGATATGTTGAGTGTGTGGATTGAATCTCACCTTTTTTCATTACACAGTAGTCCTGTTCACATTTTTCGAGGTGGATACCTAGTTTATCATTTATCGCCCAGGCCAATCGATAATCGTTGTGGTGCGAACAGATCCCTATAAGTTCAAAATCCAGCACCTGATCCTGATCCAGCGTGAGTATGTGCTTTTTTTGCTTGGACACAGCTTAAGACTCTTTTACACAAATGTAGCGAAAATATGGACTGCGTTTTCCGGACATCAAAAGATGATGTTTTGTTAACATGATGGAGTCTGGAATCGAGCGTCTGTAGTTCGGGGTAAATGAACCATTTCAATCTTTTTAATCATGGAATTCAGCGCAGCTTAACAAAAATATAACAACTTAAATAGGATTAAAATACAGTAAATCAGAAAGATATGATTTTGGCACATCATTTGAAATTACCTTATCAATAACATATAAATCTTTTAATTATGATCGCGAAAAAAAATCCGAGGTACGACCTCGAAAGGAAGAGAATTGTCCTGTTTCAAATAGGATTGCTGACGGCCGGATCCTTCACGTTGGCTGCATTTACCTATAAAGTGCCTGACATTGATGAAGGCCGAACAAACAGCGTCGCTTTTTCGGAGATTAACTTTGAAATAGAGGAGGAGCGAGAGATTCCGAAGCAGGAAACTCCGATCATCAAACCGATCGAGTTGCCGCAGCCTCCGCAGACAGGTGGTGCTTCGATCAACATTGATCCGACGATCGGTCAACAGATCACACTCACATCGAACGGGGAAAAGAAACCGGATCCTAATGTAGGTGTCGGCGGGCTGAACTTGCCTTTTGGTGACCTGACCGGTGGTGGACTGGTAAAAATCGACGAAGAAATTCTCGACATCGTGGATATTGATGCTGAATACATTGGCGGTTATGTGGAAATGATGAAGTTCATTTTGGCTAATTTGGATTATCCGGATGATGCCATTGATTTGGGGGAGCAAGGACGCGTGTTCGTAAATTTTGTGGTGGAAAAGGACGGATCTCTTTCGAATGTGAAGATCGAGCGGGGTGTCAGTGATGCAATTGATCGCGAAGCCGTACGCATCGTGCGCTTAATGCCGAACTGGAAACCTGGCGAGCTGAATTACACGAAAGTTAGGACGCGTGTCAGACTACCGATCAATTTCGTGCTGAAGAACAATTGATGCAACACGGACAGCAGGAAAGCGGTTATGAGGACATAGCCGCTTTTTTATTTGTTCGTGGGATAGTAGACATTTATAGCGGATGAGATCCCGTATCAGCGGATCGTTTTTCTGTGTGGCCAATTTTATTTGTTGATTCGAATTATTTATTAATTTTACCCTGTAATCATTCAAAAGATTTCAGATATGAGTGTTTTCGGTATTGTACTTTTCCTTTTGATTGCCGGGATGGCTTTCTGGTTGTTGTTGTTCCTGCTTGGATTTATCGTTCCATTCTGGATCACCCTTGGTGTACTTGAGCAAATGCGTCCAAAGCGCATCTTCGAAGACAAAGAAGCACATTGATTCGTTAGAAAACTAACACTATACTTCAAAAGAACGCCTCCTGCTGGGAGGCGTTTTTGTTTGAATGTGATTGAACTGATCCTTTCTTTGCGTTTCTCTGTACCGTTTTTGAAGATCGTAAAATGTATTTCGACTTGGTCAATTCGCAAATTCGCAAATTTGCATGTTCGCAATATATCGAACACACTTAACTATTTAGTTGCGATTTCATAGTGGTATACGCGTTAAAATACCCATGTTAACACCTTTTAAGTTCAACTCCATTCAAACATGGAAACACTACTTTCCTCTCCCTTTCCAGGGAGAACTGCTCATTTCAGCGCTTCCTGAAAAATATCTTCAGCATCCTTCGCGGGACAACCGAGACTCTTAAAGAAATGCTTCACCTCGGGCTACTTCTTGAAAAGCGGAGGAAGCTCATCCCGATGGCCTTGCGATGATTTTTTTAAGTGACGTTAACAACAGATGTCCACCTATCGGAAAGGTAGAGAACATTTCAAAAAACACCTTTTTTGCCCATGCGTTTTTTGGGTAAATCTTTCTCCGCTGCGAAATATTTGTTCCTGATCTTTCGTACTTTAGCGTGACAAACAGGCTAATGTGAAAGTACGTGATATTTTAAGCTTTGCACCGATCATTTTGAATGCTTTCGTGCTTTCTGCTCAGCTGATCGGACCGGGTCAAGGGATCACGGATGTTGATGGTAATTTATACGGCACGATCATTTTGGATAACGGTCAAGAGTGGATGACCTCCAACCTCCGAGTGACAAAGTACGCAGATGGTTCCCCGATTACATTGTGTACTGATCCTGAAGTCTGGTCTTGGAGCACTGCAGGCTGCAGAGTTTCCTATGACAACGATCCGTCGCAATCGGACCAATATGGTTTGCTTTACAATTTTTTCGTGACTCAGCAGGAATCAGGAGTCTGCCCTTCTGGCTGGCGTGTTCCAACAGAATCGGACTGGATCGATCTATCCGAAGCTTGTGGTGGTTTAGGAATTGCCGGCGGAAAGCTGAAACAGATAGGAACGAGTTTGTGGGCTGAACCGAACCAAGGGGCAACGAATGAACTTGGTTTTGAATCTATTCCAGGTGGATGCCGCTACGATGGAGGCCTCTTTAACAATGAGGGGTTGTACAGTTTTTTCTGGACATCTACACCGCTGGATTCAACTTTGGGATGGTACCGATCTTTGAAGTACAACACGGCATCCATGACCCGAAATTTCTCCCAAAAGCAAAGTGGATATTCCATTCGCTGCATGAGAAACGTGGAATTGGGGTTGTTGGAAGATCCGGAATTTGATTTTAAGGTGGTTCCCAATCCCTCATTCGGTTCAATTTCGATCGTGACAAATAGCAAGGAATTACCTCCTGAAGCTAACCTGCAAGTGAAGGACGTGAACGGAAGGATTTTATTTCAGTCAAAGTACTCGAATTTCATAGAATATTTATCTCCTGGCTGCTATTTCGTTAGTCTGGATTTTGGTGTTAAATTCTTAACTAAAAAGCTTTTAGTTATTGGATCAGATTAATTAAATTTACCCTGCTATGAAAAAACTATTTCTACTTCTATTTGTTTGTGGCGCGATTTCCGGGGCTATCTCCCAAAGCACCGACAACAATGGTCAGTTGGATAATCTGGAAGAATTATCCACCAAGTATACCATCCCGATCACCATGCCTGATGGTATCAATCTCATGATGGATATCTACCTTCCTGTACTGCGGGATTCGCTTATTATTAATGTGGATATTCTTGGTCAATCTGTGCCGATTCAGGTGTTGAGAAAAGGCGTTCAATTCATTATGTATGACTCGATCAATGGTCAGCCCAACCCGAATCCGTACCAGTTGCCAATGATCTACTCTAGAACTCCTTACAACAAAGGGGAGTGGGATGGGATCGCTGCGCCTATGAATATGCTCGGTTATGCCTATGGCGTTCAGGATATGAGAGGACGGTATACCTCGGAAGGGGTTTACATGCCGATTTACAGCGATAGCTGGAATAAGAACGCCTATCACCCGCAATACGGGCATGTGTTGGACGTGACAGATCTCAGTGACCCGCGAAACGGAAATAAACATGAGGACGGATACAACACACTTCAGCGACTGATTGACCTGGATTGGCAGTTCGATAACGATCAGAATGGAGTGCCGGAAACAACGGCTAAACTCACGAACGGACGCTTTGGTACTTTCGGCGCATCTGCTTTGGGCTACAATCAGTATCAATTGGCTGCTGCAAGGAAGATCGACCCCAGTGCTCCCGGACTAAAATGTATGGTCCCAATAGTAGCTACACAGGAGTTCTTCAGAAGCACCGGTTTCCAGAATGGTGTGTTCAATGATAACCTTGTAAATGGTTGGTTGAAGGGCCAGATTTTCACAGGTACTGATGATGATCTGAATGATATCGACAACGATATTGATAATAATCTCCATTCTGCCACAGACTATGGTCTGCCGAACAAATTCGTTGCCGCAACAAATGCGATTGAACACTTTTCTTCAGTAAGGTACCTTGGGGGTCCTGCGGGGTATTATCCAAACAGTATTGGCCGAAAAGACATGGACGCTTCCCGCGCTCCGGTCAATGCACTTGGGTTTGGTGATTCATTGGGTACTTTCAGCAGATACACGAATATGGAGGTTCCTGCATATCACCTGACCGGTTGGTGGGACATCTTTATCGACGGACAAATTGAGACATGGAATTTGATGCGTCAGCACCTGGATCCGAATAAGAAAAACAAATATTTACAAAAATTGATCATAGGTCCGTGGGCGCATCAAACGATTGGTAGCACAACTACCGGGGATATGACATACAAGAATAGTGTGTATGATATCTTGGGTATCGATCTGGATGCGTTTTCCGAAACTGATCTTCCTATTGCTCAAGCCATCAACTCAGAGCTGATCCAATGGTATCGGTACAATCTGAATTATGATTCTACTCAGTATATCGGTGAACCGAAAGCTTTCATCAAAGCATCTGATACGTGGTCTCCGTTGTTCGGTTCCATCGAGGTTAAAGTACCTGCGGAGGATTACAAAATTCCGTTGAATGAGTTGTTGAGCTTCCTTACTGGTGCCGATACCTTGAAGGGAATTAAAGTAGCTATCCGCACCGGTCCGAATGACCCTGGAACCGTATCCTCTCAGGATATTCCTCCAACAGGAACACCACTGGTTGCAGGATTGGATAGTGCTGAGGTACTGCAGGTCGAATACAGGGACTTTACGGATGTGGACAATGTACGAATGTATGTTGTTGGGCCGGTAGATGATGGAACCACCGTGAATGAAAATGTCGGGAATTATTGGTTGGGGGCATCTGAGTTTCCTTTACAACAAGGAGTAACGCCAACTAATTTTTACCTGCACAAAAATGGCAGTCTCAATGTGATCGCACCAACAAATGATGAGGGGACGCTCATGTATGTGCACGATCCAGATGATCCGGTAATCTCTATTGGTGGTGCAAACATGATCGTTCGCACACCAGATGGACTTCGTGACAGTCAGGGGCAATTTGATCTTACAGAATGGTCCGAATACACTTTGGATCGTCCTGGTGTGCTTCAATTTGAAACAGAAAAACTAACGGATACATTGTCAATAGCCGGATTCCCGGAAGTCACGCTCTATGCGAAGACGAATCCTGCCGGAGTTACTGAAGGTCCAACCGATACTGATTTTCATATTCGTATCGTAGATGTTTATCCGGACGGAAGGGAGTTGTTTGTTGTTGAAGGATGTGTCAATGCCCGCGGTCGCCATTACGCTCGATCTGTAGCGATGGATCAGGAAGACGATAACGCGATTTTCGACAACATCAACATAGGAGAGATTTACGAATATGTGTTCAAAACCCTTCCGATAGCTTATACTTTCGGTAGAGAGCATAAGATGAAGATCCTTGTTTCCAGCTCCAATTATCCGAAATACCAGGCCAACCCTAACCTTCCGATCATGCCGAATGAGTTTTTCAGAAGAAGACCAGGAGACGGACAATCCTATGTTTTCGAAGGAGAAGAGATGTTCCCCCGTGTGGCAATTCAGCGAGTTGCTTTTGCTCCGGAATATGCAACAAGGATCAAGCTTCCGGTGTTGAATGAGGACATCCTTGGTATGGAAGAATCAAACACTTCTTCGCTGATCTCGAATGAAGTCTTGGTTTATCCAAACCCTACCCAATCAAATTTCACAGTGAGTTTGTCCAAGTCATCGGACTATAATTTTGCTCTTATAGATATGCTCGGAAATGTCCTGCAAGAGCGAGATTTCATCGGTGACACTTTTGTTGCTGATACGGACCGGTTGTCAGCCGGAACATATTTAATTCAACTCACCGATAAATTTACGAACTCACGTAAAGTGGTTAAAGTCGTTAAGAACTAAAAATCTAAATAAACAACTATGAAATATCTATTCAACCTGGTTTGCCTCGTTTCATTCACTGCATTTTCTCAAATGACAGAAAATACCGATCCGGAGATCAACACGTCCACAACATTGTTCTTGTGTGATTCGAATACTGTTAAATACGAAAATGTAACCGGTACGGACGTAATCTGGGATTATTCCAATATCCTCGGTGTTGACACTGATGCTGATGGTCAGGCTGAAGCCAAAACTTTGGGCGTGTACGCAACGGATCCACAAACAATTGATTCGCTATTTCCCGGGGCAACAAAAAAATACTCTATCAATGATCAAATAG
>JBKCAB010000088.1:0-2440 GCA_046307935.1 Bacteroidota bacterium
GATGGAAGTGTATAACTGTCACAGACCGCTGCATTCGCAACCGGCGTGATGATCGGTGCATTAGGGTCGGTCAAAATCGCCGATTCAGTAGAACTTTGACAACCTGTAGTTCCATCAATGAAATAAACGGAGTAATTTCCATTACCGAGAGCAGGGATAGTATAGTCTAAAGTTGCGGCAGCATCTGAACCTGATGTTTCACCACTCCACACTACCGTTCCTGCACCTGTACCTGAAACCAGAATACTTCCATCCGTTGCACTACATACGCTAGGATCGGTAACAGTTAAAGCTATTACAGGTGTCGGATTTATAGTGATCGTTTGCGTACCATTAGCCGTATTTGTACAGTTCAAATCTGAAATGCTTGTCAATACGTAGGTACCCGGTGCATTTCCTATTGTAATTGTGCTCGAAGCGCCTGTAGCTGTTTGTGGCGCACCACCGTTGAGCGTATAAACAATACTGTATGTCGGTGAACCGGTGACATCAGCAGTAATTGGAGCTGGTAAGGCCCCCGGACAATAGTCCGCTCCTCCATTCAAGCTGACAACAGCAGGAAGTGCATTAATCGTAATCGTTTGGGACCCGGTGACCGTATTGGTGCAGTTCGCATCAGTAATGGAAGTTACTGAATAGGTACCACCTGAATTCCCGAGACTTATTGGAGATGATGATCCTGTGACCACTGGCTGGGGGACGCCGTCCAGTGTATATGAGATACTCCAGTTTGGTGAACCCGTCACAGTTGCTTCAATATTCGCAATCGGAGCACCAGCACAGTAGATTGCACCACCGCTAAGAGCAGTTATGAGCGGTAGCTGATTTACTGTTATCGTCTGAGATCCTGTCGCGGTATTTGAACAATTCAAATCCGAAATTCCTGTTAGCACATATGTTCCAGGAGCGTTACCAAGTGTTATTGGGCTGGTATTACCAAAAGACGTCTGTGGAATTCCGTTGAGCGTGTAGTTCACTGCCCAGTTTCCTGCACCTGTAGCTGCAACATTCACATTACCTACGGTTTCTCCGGTACAATAAACTCCACCACCGGCAATGGTTGCCGTTGGAAGTGGATTTACCGTGATAGTCTGTGTTCCAGTTGCTGTATTCGTACAGTTTGCATCCGTAACACCTGTCAGGATATATGTTCCCGGGGTGTTACCCAAAGAGATCGGGCTTGAGTTACCGGTTGCTGATTGTGGTGCTCCGTTCAACGTATAGTTCACCGTCCAGTTAGCAACACCCGTAACGGCGGCACTAATGTTATTAACCACCTGTCCCGCACAGTATACCGCTCCACCTGAAATCGATGCCGTCGGAAGTGCATTCACAGTGATCGTTTGGGTACCTGCTGCAGTATTGGTACAATTCGCATCACTGATGCTAGTAATGACGTATACACCAGGAGCATTGCCCAACGAAATTGGAGACGCGCCACCTGAAATGGTCTGAGGAGACCCGCCATTCAATGTGTATGTCACCGTCCAGTTTGGTGATCCTGTCACAGTAGCCTCAATGTTGGAAACGGCTGCTCCGGCACAGTAGGTATTACCGCCGGCAAGAGTAGCTGTCGGAAGCGGATTTACCGTGATTGTTTGTGTTCCAGTTGCTGTATTCGTGCAGTTTGCATCCGTAACGCCTGTCAGAACATAGGTTCCGGGAGCGTTACCTAAAGATATCGGGCTTGTGTTGCCTGAAGCTGACTGTGGCGTTCCATTCAATGTATAGTTAACTGTCCAGTTTCCAGCACCTGTTACAGTAGCAGCAACATTGTTTACCGTTTGTCCAGCACAATAAATTGCTCCTCCTGATAGGGATGCCGTTGGTAACGAATTGATTGTAACGGATAATGGTTCTTCATCCGTACAAGTACCATTCGCATCATACGCATACAACATGACGTTGCTAGGCGCAGAGTAGGTTGAACCTACTGATACGACACTACCTCCACCCGAAGGACCTCCCGGCAGCGTGTAGTAAACAGGATTTACAAGATTTGTTCCAGTAATTGCAGGAATTGTGTAGGATGTGCCGCAATTAAGTATGGAAGTCAATGGGTTGATAACCGGAGCTCCCGGATTATTCAAGGTAGTTGGCAAAGTGGCACTCTGACAACCTGTAGATCCATTGATGAAGAATACATTATAGTTTCCGGCTGAGAGTCCATTAATTGCAAAGTTGAGATTGGCTGAAGCATTCGTTCCACTTGCAGTACCTGACCATGTCACTGTTCCGGATCCAGTTCCGGTTACAAGTATACTACCGTTGTTTCCATTACATGTTGTTGGATCTGTCGGTGTCAGGGTGATAAGCGGAGTTGGACTAACAGTGATCGTGAATACCTGAGCTGATCCCACACAACCATTCAGTGTTGGTGTTACCGAGATATTTCCCGAAAATGCAGAACCGCTTCCATTCGCAGGTGCTGTGTAAGGAA
>JBKCAB010000089.1:0-10098 GCA_046307935.1 Bacteroidota bacterium
GAATTCACGCGATTACTCGGTGGTATCATCGTTTGTAAGGATAATGTTCCGAGTGGTGCAGATTTTGAAATCACGTTCAACCATGAGTAAGAAATTTGGATTGATCATCCTCGATGGATGGGGAATTGGAGACAAAACAAAATCGGATGCGATCTTTCATGCTGATACGCCTTTCATGGATAGCATCTCGAGCGCATATCCCCTCGCAAACCTGAGAACATGCGGTGAGGATGTTGGTCTTCCTGACGGTCAAATGGGCAACAGCGAAGTCGGACATTTGAACATTGGTGCCGGAAGGATCGTCTATCAGGAGCTTACACGCATCAATAAATCAATTCGGCACGGCGAATTCTTCGAAAACACTGTCCTGCTGGAAGCGATGAAAAAAGCTTCTCGAACTGGAACGAAGCTTCACCTCATCGGACTGGTCTCCAAGGGTGGAGTGCACAGTTCACAGGATCACCTATACGCATTGTGTAAGATGGCCAACGACCATGGCTTGAAGAACGTATTTATCCATGCTTTCACCGACGGGAGGGACTGCGATCCGAATAGTGGACTTGGATTTGTCAAGGAGCTCGAGGAAAATATCAGCCAAACGACAGGACGTATTGCATCCGTGATCGGTCGCTACTATGCCATGGACCGCGATAACCGCTGGGAGCGTGTAAAGTTGGCCTACGATCTGTTAGTTCATGGGGTGGGTAAAGAATTTACATCTGCAGCTGAGGGCATCAAAGCTTCTTATGAGCAACAAAAGACCGACGAGTTCATCGACCCGATCGTTATAATCGAGAATGGATCACCTCTCGCAGTGATCGAAAAAGGCGATGTGGTGATCTGTTTTAATTTCAGAACCGACCGTCCGAGAGAGATCACAATTGCTTTGACCCAGAAAGATCTTCCTGAGTATAACATGAGTCCATTGGATATCGATTATTACTGCATGACCAATTACGATGCTTCGTTCAAAAATGTGAAAGTTGTTTTCGAGAAAGATAATCTATCCATGACAATTGGTGAGGTACTCAGTAAGGCGGGGAAAACACAGGTGAGAATTGCGGAAACCGAAAAATACCCGCATGTCACATTCTTTTTTAGTGGCGGGCGAGAACAAGAATTCGAAGGCGAAAGAAGGATACTCGTGAATTCACCGAAGGTTCCCACCTATGACCTACAGCCTGAGATGAGTGCACTTGAAGTGACGGATAAGATCACTATGTACATGAATTCGGCAAGACCTGACTTTATTTGCCTCAACTTCGCCAATCCGGATATGGTAGGTCATACAGGAGTTTACGAAGCGATCGTCAAGGCTGTTGAAACGGTTGACAGTTGCCTTCGAAATGTCGTCACTGAGGGCTTGAAACTGGGCTATGAATTCCTGGTTATCGCTGACCATGGCAATGCCGATTTCGCCATCAATCCGGACGGAACGCCTAACACGGCGCATTCACTCAATCCAGTTCCGGCCATTTTGATCACTGAAGATAAAATCGTATTGAAAAATGGGATCCTGGCAGATGTGGCTCCAACCATTCTTGAGCGAATGGGAATTGAAAAACCCTCCGAAATGTCAGGGGAATCACTTATCTGTTAATTAATTAACATTATACTAATTGAGGGGTTAACCCCTCCTTTACACAGTTATTCCTTCCATAATTTTGTACTCAGTTCATTGCGTGCTGTTTTGGTTCAAAAATCAGCGCTGAAAAAGATCTCAACATGAAAATAAAGTTTTTTGTATTCTCGTTTTTTCTGAATGCTTGTCTTTCAATTGTTTTTGCTCAAAAAAATACAGCCGGCTGGTCTGCTGACTACAAAAAAAGCAGAAGCTTCATCGAGAACGTAGGACAGTTCGACCAATTTGAAAACCAGCAGACGGGGAAGATCAAATATGCTGTTGATTTTGGAGAGACCCGTATATTTTTCGGGATCAAAGGTATACGCTACTCTTTTCTGGAAGCCACTAAGATTCCGAAAGAAGAACGGGAATCATTGAAAAAACAACTCGCAAACAGTGTTGAAGAGTACAAGAAAAAAGAAAAGCTCGTAGGTAAATTCCTATTCAAGAGCGATGACGTCAACATGGAATGGGCCGGTAGCTCCCAAAAAACGGAACTGGTAGGTGAAGGACTAACGGAAGACTACCACAACTATTCCTATCAGAACAGTCAGGGCGAGATAATTGGTGCATCTTATGCCAAGGGATTCAAAAAACTTTATTACCGAAATCTGTATCCGGGTATCGATGTGGAATACACCGTTCACCCTGAAATTGGCATCAAATACGCAGTCATCATTCATCCCGGAGCCGACGTATCTGCTCTAAACATGCTTTTTGACAGAGACCTCTCAGTATTGGAAGGCAAACTAGATATTCCGACCTACTTCGGATCGATCGTTGATCATGCTCCGGTTACATTTTATGGGGATGACCATAACACACTCATTGAATCGAATTTCTTTCAGCAAGGACGTCGGATCAGTTTTAAACTTGGAGAATACGATCCCTCAAGAACAGTAATAATCGACCCATGGACCCAGACACCTGCGTTCAATACCAATTGGGATGTGGTTTGGGAATGCGAGCGAGATGGAGCAGGTAATGTATATATACTTGGCGGCATAATGCCTATGCAGGTATTGAAATACAACAACGCAGGAGCGCTTCAATGGACCTATTCAACGCCCTATGATACTTCGAATTGTTGGCTTGGAACATTAGCAACGGATCTGGCCGGAAATTCATATGTGACAAGAGGGTCTGTTTCCGGTATGCAGAAGATCTCCTCAGCAGGAACCTTGACTTGGAATAATACCGGAGGTGGAGGATCAATCGGAAACTCGGACGAGTATTGGTCTATCGCTTTTAATTGTGATCAAACCAAACTGATCGTGGGAGGTACTTCCGGAGCTTTTGCTCTTCCTCCCCTGTTAGAAGCAGCGATATTTGAGATTAACACATCAAATGGTAACTACACGAACACAATTGAAGTAGCGGTTGGTCCTACTTTGTCCATTCCTCCCAATGTACAGGAGGTCAGGTCAATCACTGCGGCTCCCAACGGAAAATATTATTGGCTAACCCAAGATACAATAGGCTATTTGAATGATAATACCACTTTTTGTTCGTTAGGTTCCTCCAGTTTCTACAAAACAACCAACGGCACTGATTTCGGATACAAGTGTGAAGACTATCGCTACGATAATACAGGAATCTGTGCCTTGGCTGCTGATGAGAATGCGCTTTATGTCAACAGAGGGAATCAATTGCAGAAACGCTCTCTAACGGATGGTAGTATCCTTAACACAGTAAACATACCCGGAGGTGCTTTGAATAGCGTATTCCTTGGAGGTAATACAGTCTCAAATAGTGGAATCGACATCGACGATTGTGGTAACGTATACGTTGGTTCGACCACCGGAGTGTATAAATTCAATTCCAGTTTGGTTCAGCAAGCATTCTATCCTACTTCGTTCAAGGTATTTGATGTCGAGGTGAACACTGCCGGAGAAGTTATTGCCTGCGGAGGTACAGGGACATCTGCTTCCGGCACGCGTACCGGTGGAATTCAGTCATTCGCTGCTTCGGCATGTGCACCGTTGGCAGCCAGCTGCTGTAACGCAACCGTTTGTGGTCCGAATACACTCTGTGTTTCAGACGCACCCGTCACCCTTACGACTGAGACTTCAGGTGGTACCTGGTCCGGACCGGGAATAAGTGCAACCGGTGTTTTCAACCCATCAACGGCCGGAGTTGGAACACATACAATAACCTACACGCTACCTTGTGGTTTTGAAAACTATTCGATCGTTGTGAGCTCTTGCTCTGCCCTTCAGGTTTGTCAGGAAACGAATGGAACTTTGACAGTTTCAGGTGGCGTCGGACCATACACCTGGCAACAGTGGATTCCTGCACAGACCGTTACAATCACGAATCAAACACAGTGTCAATCCTGCGGGTACACATGGAATGCATTGTTGGGTCAATGCCTGAACGGCTTTTTCCCAGCAACATCTTGTACTCAGCCTGCTGCGTGGTCAACGTTTGCAACTGGAACGAATGTCACAGCTCCTGCAGGCTTAACGCAGCTTCAAGTACTTGATAATTCTGGTGGCTCACTTGCGTTTGACCTGAATACCGTGCTAGATTGCACAAGCAATCCTTGTCCAACAATCACGGTAGGGACCTCTGCACTTTCGAACATCTTATGCTTCGGTCAAACGAACGGATCAGCGACTGTTGCAGCCTCAGGCGGCCAGAGTGCGTATTCGTACACGTGGACTCCCGGCAATCTTTCCGGAGCCACACAGTCTGCACTGTCCGCCGGCACATACACAGTAAATGTGCTGGATGCGAATAACTGCCCGGGCTCGACAACAGTAACCATCACCCAGCCAAGCTCCGCGGTTTCAGCAACTGCTACGGCTACACCAACCAACTGTGGCGCATCAACAGGAACGACCTCTGTTGTGGCTGACGGTGGAACAGGATCCTACAACTACAGCTGGCTACCAACTGGTGGTACAGGTGCTACAGCCAGCAACCTGGCGGCAGGAAACTACACCGTGACCGTTACTGACGCTAACGGATGTACGGCAACAGCGACTGCATCAGTTGTAACCAATAATGGGCCGACCATCAGTGTAACCTCTTCTGACGATGTAAGCTGTTTTGGTGGTAGCGACGGCGCGGCAAGCGTTACAGGTTCTGGTGGATCGGGTGCATTGACATATACCTGGACACCGGGGAATCTCACTGGAGCGTCACAAATTGCTTTAGCAGCGGGAACCTACACCGTGACGGTAGCTGACGCGGCAGGATGCACCAACTCAACAACGGTTACAATTGATGAACCTTCTGAAGTAATTGTCACACAAGGGACGATCATTCCTGCTGATTGTGGTATCAGCAACGGCTCGGCTTCAGTTACTGCTTCCGGAGGAGCTGGTGGTTATACCTATGCCTGGTCTCCGACGGGTGGAAATGGGCAAACAGCAACTAACATTGCTGCCGGAACATACACCGTTACAGTAACAGATCAGAATAGCTGTTCGGAATCGATTACACTGGTCGTTAACAATGCGAATGGGCCCTCAGTATCTGCTCAATCCGTTAACAATGTGAGTTGTTTTGGTGGCAATGACGGTTCTGCGACGGTCAATGTTTCAGGAGGAACATCCCCATACACCTACAGCTGGTCACCAACAGGTGGATCAGGTGCGACTGCATCTGGACTTTCGGCTGGCACCTACAGTGTCGCTGTCACCGACAACTTGGGTTGTGTGGGATCGGTAAGCCTCACTGTCGGTGAACCAACTGCCATTGCGATAAATGAAACCATTATTGATGCCAACTGTGGTGCATCGGATGGAAGTATCTCCGTTGTTGCCGCTGGCGGAACCGGATCTTTCACCTACAGCTGGTCACCAACGGGAGGTTCTGCGGCAACCGCCTCCGGTCTAACAGCAGGGAATTACACAGTAACCGTTACCGATCAGGAGGGCTGTACAAGTTCAGGAACATTTACAGTTGAGAATATTGGGGAATTACCTGTTTCCGTTTCACCGATCACTCAAACGATCGTATCCGGTGAATCAGTTCAACTTCAGGCAACCGGTGCGACTTCTTATTCATGGAATAATGGTTCTACACTTAGCTGTGATGATTGCCCAGCTCCTGTGGCCACGCCAACGATCACAACAACTTACACTGTCACGGGAACAGACGACAGTGGATGTACAGGAACCGCGCAAGTTACAATTGTAGTTCAGTTAGAGTGTGGTGATTTCTTTGTTCCAACGGTCTTTTCTCCCAATGGCGAGGGGCCATCCGCGAACAACTCGCTCTGTGTCTTCGGTAACTGTATTGCGGAGCTGCAATATGCAGTTTACAACCGATGGGGAGAAGTGGTATTCTCAACAGAAGACCCCGAAAAATGCTGGGACGGGAACTTCAGGAACCAACCGGTACAATCCGGTGTATATGCCTACAAAGTTTACGCCGTACTTTTCGACGGCACAGAGATCAATGAAAGCGGAAACCTTACAATCCTGAAATAAGAAACATCATGAAGATGAGAAAGAACATGAGAACTTTTGTCCTCGCAAGCCTGTCCGCTATTGCGATGAACGCCTTTGCTCAGGACACACATTTTTCGTTCAGCGAATTTTCCACCATGTCACTAAACCCGGGACTCGCTGGTGCCAATTCCCCCTTGCAAGGTGTGGTGAACTTCCGAAGCCAGTGGAACAGTGTTGCAGAACCTTTTCAGACTGTTGCCGCATCGTTCGATGCACGTTTCAACGAAAATAAACGAAGAAAATCGGGTATCATCGCCGGTGGCATCAATTTCTACAATGACCGAGCAGGAGATGTGCGTGTGACAACCAACAATGTAAACCTAAATCTAGCGTATCATCTTTTGCTTGACGACAATAATAAACTGGGAATAGGTATATATGGCGGTTATGGCCAGCGCTCCTTAAATGCCAACGGAGGAAAATGGGGATCTCAATATAACGGTCTAACCTATGACGCATCCGTTGATCCAGGAGAAACCTTTGCTAATGCCAACTTCGGTTATCTGGATGCTGGTGCAGGGATCTTATATTCCTATGGTTCAAATGGTGGCTACATGAACCAGAACATCGATCGGAAGATCAATGCAGGTTTTGCCGTTTATCATGTGAACAGACCGAAATACTCCTTCATCAATGCAGAAAATGAGCGGTTGTACATGCGCATGTCGGCCTTTGTCAATGCTGAGATCGGTATAGCCAATACCCGAGGAACGATCATGCCCGGAGTTTACTATCACCGTCAGAAAAATGCACAAGAGATCTTTCTTGGGGCAAACTACAAATACAACCTTCATGAAGGTTCTCGGCACACCGGCTTCACACGCCCTATCGCCTTGTATTTAGGTCTGTATGGACGTCTGAAAGATGCTTTAGTCGGGAAATTCATGTTTGAATACGATCAGTTCATGGCAGGCTTCGGCTACGACATCAACATCTCCAGTCTAAACGAGGTTTCGAGAGCCAGAGGAGGATTCGAGTTGTTTCTGCGGTTCAATGCCGGTGACGGCGGTGGATTCAGATCAAAATCGCGAATCTAGGCAGGTCGGTTCATCTTAGCGATCAATGCTGTAGTAGAAAAGCCATCTACCAAGGGAATTGCGATTACTTTTCCTCCTCTCGACCTAACGGCATCCGAACCTACGATGTATTTACGTGAGCTTGGATCCGTTTCTTCCGGATCATAATCTGCTCCTTTTGCCAGAACATCTGGATTCAGCTCTTCGATAAGGTTTTCAGGCGTATTTTCATTGAAGAGGACAACGAGATCTACCACAGCCAGAGCAGCCAGTACGAGTGCCCTCGATTCTTCGCTGTTTACGGGACGGTCCTCCCCTTTGCCCTGCCGTTTGACGGAAGCATCCGAATTCAATCCAACAACCAGTTTAGTTCCCTCGGAAGCTGCCAGAGCAAGATAGGTAACGTGACCGCGATGAAGAATATCGAAACAACCGTTGGTGAAAACAACCTTTTCCGACTTCATCTGCCACATAGCGACAAGTCGTTTTGCTTCATCCAGATCAACGATCTTATTTACCTGATAGGTCAACCGGCTCATCTGCAGTCTCTTTTGAATAATTTCGAGGTAAAAGGAACAATGATACTAGTCCAAGTATGATCATAAGTACTGTTTGAGAAGTCCAGATCAACATGCCCAATGCATTACCAACAGCTTGTGCATCCTTGTGTTCATCTCCCAAATAATAGGCCACCACAAGACCAACAAGTAAGGGATAGACGCCTATCCCGCCATTGGTAAAAATGATTCCCAGGGAGCCGGCTATAAATCCAACTAGCATGGCTTCAGCGTTCATGCCGGAGGTCTCATCCAATGCTTGAAAGGGAAGGAAGAACATAGCCAGGTAACACATCCAGATAATGGCAGTATGCAACAGGTAGGAAAAAGGATACTGCGACCTGAAGATCGAAAGTACACCTTCCGAGATTCCGCGAACAAAAGACACCAACTTGGTGCGAAAGCTATCCTTTAGCACAAAGAGCACGCCTACCGAAAGAAATCCTAAAAGCAAGAGAACATAAACAAGGTATTTCCACTCAAAACCTGCTTTTTGAACGGTGGATGTCCCACCAAAATTATCTTCGATTTGTTGTTTTATGATCATAAGATCGTCATAACCTAACATGGCTGTAACAAGCGCTATGGAGCACAATGCAACGAAATCTACAGCCCTTTCCGCAATAATGGTTCCGAATGATGTGGAAAAGGGGACTCCATCTGAACGGTAGAGCATTGCTGATCGGGAAGCTTCTCCGGCTCGAGGTATGGTCAGATTGACCAAGTATCCAATCATGACAGCATGGTATCGATTCCAGAAACTCGTCTTGTAGCCAATTGGTTCGAGCACATATTTCCAACGGTAGGCCCTCGAAAAATAAGCGACCACACCGATCAGTAGCGATAGTATTACCCACAGATAGTCGGCCTCTCGAATCGCAGTGTAGAAAAATTGCTTCGACTCAGCGGACATACTGGAAAAGAAATACCAGAAAAGATATATCCCAAGGGCAAGCGGAAGGACTGTTTTTGCAAGCGTAACAAGCAACTTGGCCGGCTTCATCAGTCGAGAAGATTGGTATCCTCGTTCGGGAAGACAAGCGAAGGTTTGAAGGTTTTGGCAACTTCAAAATCCATGAGTGCATAGCCTATAACGATGATAACGTCACCAACGGCAACTCTTCGCGCTGCCGGACCATTCAAACAGATCGTACCGGTGTTACTTTCCCCTTTGATCACATAGGTCTCAAAGCGTTCACCGTTGTTAATATTCACGATCTGTACCCTTTCGCCCTCAATGATATTAGCAGCTTGCATCAGCACCTCATCAATAGTAATGCTGCCGATGTAATTCAGATCTGCCTGTGTCACCTTTACCCGGTGAATTTTTGATTTGACAACTTGTATCAACATACAAACGAATTCGGCGTTAAAGTTACATATAAAGCCGAAAGAGAAAAGGAGTTAATGAATATTCTGCTGATCACACCAAACGTAGATTATCGATCAGGCGCACCGGTCCGCAATAGGCAGCGATGCAACACACCGCATTGGAGGACCATTCATGGAGAAGCGGTTTCAGTGTCTCACCATCCACGATCTCCAGATATTCGAGCTCTAATGCTCCCGAGCTAAAATGATCAAGAGCGATCTGCCGAGCCTGGTCAGGAGTATGTCCGCTCACTGCATCCCTCGCTATGTAGAGCGTTTTCGGGATGATCAGCGCTTCCTCTTTCTCTTGTTCAGATAGACGCATGTTTCTGCTGCTCAGGGCCAGACCGTTATCGTCTCTTGTGGTTGCACACTCAATGATCTCCACAGGGAGATTCAGGGTGCGAACCATATGCTTTATAATAGCGACCTGTTGAAAATCCTTTAATCCGAAATAGGCTTTATCAGGCTGCACGATCCTGAATAGATTCCTGACCACATGCACCACTCCCTGAAAATGTCCGGGTCTGAACTTTCCTTCCAGCACTTCATCCAAACCGTTCAGATCGATACCCATGAACTGTTCTCCCTCCGGATAAACCTCTGAATATTCCGGGGCAAAAACCAGTACTTGACCGACAGAATTCAAAAGACTGATATCCTCATCCAGCATTCGGGGATATTTCTCGAGATCAGTGGGATTGTTGAATTGGGTTGGGTTGACAAAAATGCTCACTACAACGCAGTCACATTCATTCAGAGCCCGATCGACAAGTGCTAAATGACCCTGATGCAGGGCGCCCATCGTCGGAACAAAACCAATGGATTTTCCAAGCTGCCTTTCTGCATTCAGAACATCTCTTAACTCAGAGGAACTGTTGAATACGCTCGTTTTATCCATCAGACGGAAGGTTGGTAGACAAAACTATTCGTTTTTGTTGAAGTTGCGCTTTTTTTTCTATATTTTTGTATCGTTTTTACGAATCTGTTTTCATGGAGAAAAAGAAAATACTTTTCGTCTCTCAGGAGATCTTTCCTTTCTTACCAAAATCTGAAATAGCATCAAC
>JBKCAB010000090.1:0-412 GCA_046307935.1 Bacteroidota bacterium
GTGATCTCAATGACGATTTTTGTGGCTCCTTCCACCCAGACACCTTCCAGATCCTCGATCGTTCCGCCAGTTTTCACCGGACTGATGAAGTTCCCAGAGGACCACTCTCCCTTTCGATCGCCTTTGTAATCGTTGAAATTATTGTAAAACTTCGCCTTCCATTGTATACCATCTATTGTTTTCCCGGAATTGTTCTTAAATACAACGTAATATCCGACATTGGTTCCAAGCACATTTTGAGAATAGGCCTTGGTGACTACAACGCCACATGCATCGGAGTGTGGAACAAGACTCGCAGAACAAAGCACAAAAAGTGAGAGTGTAAATACGAATTTCATGAATGACTATTTACTTATAACATAGATACAATTGATTTTTAACGATATTTTTAGTTTACAATTAACTTATATCT